>JBIINW010000288.1:0-2806 GCA_044337245.1 Sediminibacterium sp.
TGAGAGGTGCCGCTCCGGTGGAGCTAAGGAAAGAGTGAGGAAGGCGTCTTTCCGCTGGAGCTGAAGCAGGAGTTTAGAGCAAGGTGCCGCTCCCCTGGAGCTGAAGCAGGAGGGGCTAGTTCGGAGGGGAGTGTGTGAAGAAGGGATTGATCGGAGCCATGAAGGAAGTTGAGAGGAGGCATTTTTTATAGGTCCTGAAAATGAAGAGGTTAAGTTTTAAGATTGGTGGGAAATTCAGTCAGGACAGTCATGCGTAATTTTTATAAAACGTAACAATAAAACTTCCCTAACGAATTTTTATAAATGATTAAAACCTTATATTCACAAATAAAAAATACATCTTTTATGCAATATGCTTTGCGCTTTTTAGGAAAAGGTTTCGAACTTTTTAAAATTCAATTGGTAAACCTGCTTTTACAAATTGTAACACTAGGCTTGTATTACCCCTGGGCAAAAGCCAATACCCTTCAATACCTGTATAGTCATACTACCCTTCAAGATCATCCTTTTGCCTTTACCGGTTCCGGACAACAAATGTTTAAAGGATTTATCAAAGCCCTTTTGTTAATGGCAATCATTTTTGCATTGGCTTTTTACATCATGTTAAACTTTGAACCATATTGGGGATTACTTACCTTATACCTATTTCTTTTTTTACTGATGCCGCTGGCTATTCATGGTTCTTACCGATATAGAATGGCAAATACCCGTTGGAAAGGTATCCGCTTTGGATATACCGGTGATCGGCAAGAACTTATCAAACTTTTCTTTTCAGGCGTTTTGTTAACAATCATTACATTCGGCATCTACGGTCCCTGGTTTTATATGAAACTGAGAACCTATATCATCGAAAATATTCGGATGGGGGATGCCAAATTTAGTTATGCCGGAAAAGGAGGAGAATTCTTTGTTATGAATCTGGTTGGATATATCTTGTCGATATTCACTTTAGGTATTTATATTTTCTGGTGGCAGCGCGATTTATTCCGGTTCTTTATTAACAATACCCGCATGCATCGGAACGATCAGCAAGTAACCTTCACTGCTACTGCAACTGCAGGAGGATTTTTCAATTTGCTGATCGGTAACTTTTTCATAGTGCTGTTTACTTTGGGGCTTGGTCTCCCCTGGGCGATTACCCGGTCACTCACATTTGTTGCCAATAATATTGCCATAGAAGGTAATATCTCATTAGATGAATTAGAACAACAACAAGAAGAATTTACAGATGCTACAGGTGATGATATGGCCGACATGTTGGACTTTGGATTTATAATTTAATCCTTTATGACTTTAGATGCGACTACTCGTATTGCGTGTGCCTATTATAACGGTTCCGCTGCAATACCTCATAATGTAGAGGTTTCACTCTATGGTGATGCGCTTTCAATTGTTGACATGGAATCCGAGGATCCCAAAGAAATCTATTTCCCCTATAGCCAATGCAGATATGTAAAGTTAGAAGAACAAGCTTTTGTATACCTACAACCCTCCTACGCATCCTACCTGGTTGTACCCGTTAAGCATCCCCTTTATTTACAGTTGCTATCGAAAATTTCATCAGAACAAACCAGCTGGTTTCAAAAACTCTATAAAAAAAACGGCATAGCCCTATTCTTCGCCTTTCTAATTGCTGCTGCCGCAGTGTTGTTTATCGGATATAAAACGGTTCCCCCTTTGTTAGTGAAATTTATTCCTGTTCAAGAGGAAATCAAATGGGGAAATCAATTTTACGAATCCATACTGAGTGATAAAGAAATAGATAGCTCCGCTACCGAACTGGTGAAAAAAATAACGGAACACTATTCCATGAGTAACCAATACCCTATTAAAGTTGCCGTGGTGGAAGATACTACCGTGAATGCTTTTGCTATGCCGGGTGGGCATATTGTTATTTATTCAGGCATCCTTTGCACCATGAAGCATCCCGACGAACTATTCGCTTTACTGGGGCACGAAGCAACCCACGTTAATCAGCGCCATAGCTTGCAAATGATGCTTACAAATTTAACTTCCTCTTATTTATTATCCATCCTCACCAGCGATTTTAATGGACTGGGAAGCACCTTAATTAATAACGCCGATCTATTGCGGGAATTAGGCTATTCCAGAAAACTGGAAGCAGAAGCAGACTGGAAAGGACAAGAAATCATGATACAAAACAAAGTAAATCCAGCTGGGATGACGCAATTGATGGAAGCACTGCAGGCAGCCTATTCAGACAATGGAAACTGGTCGTTCTTGCGGTCTCACCCCGTTACACAGGATCGCATCAGCGAATCAAAAAAGTTTTCGCAACAGCATGTAGGCTCATTCAATTCCCTACAAGCAGAACAACAAACTGCCTGGGAAGCGCTGAAAAAATTATACCCCGAAAAATCAAGTTCGAAAAAATAATTCTATTAGTCAATCGGTCCCAACCGAATTGCTTTCACTTGTTGTGGCCAGTTTCTTATAGGTTGTCCATTTCGGTCAGTAGCATTACCCTGAATAACTGCTTTATCTCGAGGAAGCTTTTCCGGATCCTCACAAGCCATATATACCATCATGGCTACTAATAATGCGTTGTTGCGCAAATCATCAAACACAATTTTATCATAGGTATCCCGATTCGTATGCCAGGTATAATTGAAATACGACCAGCTGAGTGCACCCAGCGAAAATCCAGGAGCACCTACAGCAACAAATGAAGCAAAATCACTTCCCCCACCACCCGGAGCACCCGGAAAATTGGTCTTAATCCGATTTTTCATAGTATCCGGTACGGCCGCTAACCAGCGAGTTAAAAAAGTACCCGCTTGCTGAA
>JBIINW010000289.1:0-2804 GCA_044337245.1 Sediminibacterium sp.
CTTGTTCCCGAATTCATGGTTAACTATACCAACGGTCAGTATGAAGTTAGTTGCAGTGTGGTAACGCCGGAAGGGGAATTTAGTATTGCAGACAATGCGTTGGATACTCCGCTATTGTTTGCCAGGGGAAATCGTTTTTATCAATGGCAGAAAAAAGAAGATATCCTGCAGTTGATTAAATTTTTGCCTTCCGGCACAGTGGTAATACCTGCTTCCAGTTGGTCGGATGCATTGAAGGATTTTGTTTTACCTCTCTCGAGAGAATACCGTGTTCAGTTTAATAATGTGCTGAAAGAGGAAGTGAAAGATGAGAAGCCGGAGATGAAGGTATTGTTGCGGGAAAGAAACGACAACCTCTTATTTGTTCCGGTATTCAGTTATCGCGGGCACGAGGTTAAAGCAGGCGATAAGCCCCAGGTTTATATACCGGCCGCAGACCGGCTATTAATTATAAAGAGAAATCTACCTGCAGAGGAGGCCCTTTTGGCCAAATTACGCTCGCTGCATTCCGGATTTGCAGAAGTGGACGGAGGAATACTTGCGCTAAAAGGCGCCGAAGTGCTCAAGAATAATTGGTTTTTCTTGTTTGTGGATGCAGTAAAGGAACAGCACATACCGGTTTATGGATTTGAGGCCCTGAAAAATTTCCGATTCAATACCGCAAAGCCTTCAACCAAAATACATATCAGCAGCAATACCGATTGGTTTGATGCCAAAGTGGAAATCAGTTTTGGAAATCAGAAAATAACGGTAGATGATGTTAAAAAAGCCCTGGCAAATAAACAGCAGTTTGTTCAATTGCAGGATGGTTCGCTCGGAATTTTACCTGAGGAATGGTTAAAAAAATATGCGCTGCTATTCCGGGTAGGAGATGGGAAAGCTGGTAACATGAAGCTGAGTAAATATCATTTTAGTGTAATTGAAGAACTCTATCTGCAGCGTGATGAAGAAGAATTGTTTTTTCAACTGGAAGAAAAATATGAACGGCTGCGGGAAAATCATTCTATCAAACCCATTCCCGCTCCGGCGCATTTGAAAGAGATATTGCGGCCCTATCAGGAAAGTGGCTTTCAATGGTTAAACTATTTGCGTGAAGTAAGGTGGGGCGGGATATTGGCCGATGATATGGGATTGGGTAAAACACTGCAGGCCCTCAGTTTCTTACATCAACTAAAACAAGAAAACGGCACTTTAAAAGCCATGGTGGTTTGTCCCACTACCCTCTTATTCAACTGGCAAAATGAAATCACCAAGTTTACGCCGGGTTTAACTTTTTATATTCACCACGGCGGCACCCGTAACCGCGATAGTTTGTTGAATGATAAAATTGATGTAATTATCACAACCTATGGAACCCTTCGCAGCGATATTCGTCAGCTGGTTGAAATTCCGTTCGATTATGTGATATTAGATGAAAGTCAGGCCATCAAAAATCCTTCCAGTAAAGTTACCCGGGCAGCCGGATTGCTGAAAGCAACCAACAGACTCTGTTTGAGCGGAACGCCCCTTCAGAATAATACGTTCGACATTTACGCACAAATGAATTTTCTGAATCCGGGCATGTTGGGTTCTATAGAATTTTTTAAGCAGGAGTTTTCCGTGCCTATCGATAAGTTTGGAGAAAAAGAGCAGAAAGACCATCTCAGGAAATTATTGTATCCCTTCATTCTTCGCCGAACCAAAGAGCAGGTGGCCCGTGATTTGCCGGAAAAGCAAGAAATGGTATTGTTTTGCGAAATGGGAGAAGAGCAGCGTAAAATTTATGATGCCTATCGAAATGATTATCGCGACAAAATTTTAGGGGTAGTGGAAGAACAGGGCATTCAAAAATCTCAGCTTACCATTCTACAGGGATTGATGAAGCTGCGCCAGATATGTGATAGTCCGGCAATTGTGAAAGAAGAAGAGCGCTTTCCCAATGTTTCGGTTAAGCTGGAAGAAATTGGCAGAGAAATCACAGAAAACATCAGCAACCACAAGGCACTGATTTTCTCTCAGTTTTTGGGAATGCTGGCATTGATTAAAGAAAAAATGAAGGAACTAGGGGTAGCCTATGAATATTTCGACGGCAGCAGTTCTGTTCAGGAAAGGGAAAGAGCTATCCGCCGATTTCAAGAAGATGATGAATGTAGGGTATTTTTGATTTCCTTAAAAGCAGGAGGAGTAGGGTTAAATCTTACCGCTGCCGATTACGTATATATTGTTGATCCCTGGTGGAACCCCGCTGTTGAGCAACAGGCTATTGATAGAACCCATCGAATTGGGCAAACCAAAAATATTTTCGCCTACCGCATGATTTGTACTGATACTGTAGAGGATAAAATATTAAAATTGCAGGAACGTAAACGCAATTTGGCCCGCGACCTGATTACAGACGATGAAGGTTTTGTAAAAAGCCTTACCCGCGAAGATGTGGAGTACCTGTTCAGCTAATTGCTTACTTATCCTTCTTTAATTCAGCCGCCGCTAACATGGCAGTGGGATTCTTCATAAACTCAGCTTTGCACTCCGAAGAACAAAATCCCAGCACGTAATTATTGTAATGTGCTGTGTCGGATACGCCTGCAGAAACGGGCATGCCACAGGAAGGATCTTTTTGGTTGCTCAGCATATCCACACTATAAGAGGAAGCCGCAGCAGTTCCATTCATGGTGGTGTCTTTTTCGGGGGGGGTAGCTGCTGAAGGAGCAGATTCACATCCAGCGTTGAGTAACATTCCTCCGAAAATGAATACCATCATCCAAAATCGACCGATTGCAAAGAATTGTTTCATGGGGTATAAATTGAGTGGTTTATAGGGCTAC
>JBIINW010000290.1:0-2803 GCA_044337245.1 Sediminibacterium sp.
AATATTTACAGGAAAATAAAATTGCTGCAAATCGATTGACCTGGAAAGGGTATGGCGCTTCGCAACCCATTGCCAATAATAGTTCCGAATCTGGCAGAGCCCTCAACCGAAGAACTACGTTTACCATCATAGGTTTATAAATAATCGCTTGAATACGCCACAAGTATTAATACCTAATTCGAATAATTGTTTGATAGGGATATTCGTGGATGGAAGAAGAATGGCTGAATCGGATTGCCCTTACCACCATACCAGCATTAGGGCCGGTTCGAATACGATCATTGATTGAATACTTTGGAAATGCAAGCGCCGTTTTTCAAAGTAACCGAAAAGAGTGGCTACGGGTTCCGCATATGACGGAACTTACCTGCAAAGAATTAAAGAAAAAGCACCCCCTAACTGCTGCGGAAAAGGAGTGGAAATTTATACGAGAACACCAAATAACCCCCCTATTTTTAACGGATGCCAACTATCCATCTCGGCTATTGCACTGCTACGACCCGCCGCCCCTGCTCTATTACAAAGGCAATAGCAACTTAAATAATGCGCGCATACTGAGTGTGATTGGCACGCGCAATCACACCAATTATGGCAAGCAGGTAACCGAAGAATTGATGGCCAGTTTGGCCGGCTTGGAGGTAACCATTGTAAGCGGTTTAGCTTATGGCATAGATGCCCTGGCCCATAAAGCCGCCCTCCAAAACCAATTGCATACCCTGGGCGTGTTGGCTCATGGACTAGACATTATTTACCCCTGGCAACACCAGTCGCTGGCAAAAGAAATGGAAAAGCAGGGGGGATTGTTAACCGAGTTTACACAAAACACCCAACCGGATAAACATAATTTTCCCAAAAGAAATAGAATTGTGGCGGGTATGGCGGATGCTACCCTGGTAATAGAAACTGCCAGTAAAGGAGGCAGCATGATAACGGCCGAATTGGCTTTTGAATACAACCGTGAATTGTTGGCCGTTCCCGGCAAAATATCCGATCCGGCTTCGGCGGGCTGCCTGCAACTAATCCGGCAAAACAAAGCCCTATTATATACCTCTCCAGAATCACTGCTAGAAACGATGGGATGGAAACTATCGCAACCTAAATACCGCCAAATACGCTTATTAGATGACCTTTCGGCGGATGAACAAAACATCCTACAACTACTAAAAAATACAAGCGCCTTGTCGATAGACGAACTCTTAATCAGTAGTAATTTATCCTCTAGTAAACTGGCTGCTATTTTACTGCAACTAGAATTGAAACAATGTATTCGGGTATTGCCGGGCAAACGATATGCAATACTCGGATAGCATATTAAACCGTAGTATATTCATTTGCTTTTGATTGCTTCATCCACGAAACCAATAAAAGCATCGCTATGCCGGCACAGATGGCTGGTAGTAAAAAAGCATAAAGAAAAGTATGGGATGGATAGCCATATAACCAGGCGCTCAGCAATGCCCCACCACCAATACCGGCTTCCAGCGCAATATATACGGTTGCCACCGCTTTACCCCTGTTTTCAACGGCACATCGGTCAACCGCCCATGCTGCCACCGTAGGAGAATTCATTCCCAAACTCATTCCAAAAATTCCCGAACCCAATAATAACATCCAGGGGCTGTGTGTAAATGCTAATACCAGCATACTTACCATCATTACCAGCGAAGAAAAAAATAAAACCATGGGTCGCCCATATCGGTCAGACGATTTGCCGGCAATCAATCGAATGCATAAAGAAGTAATGGTAAAGCAGGTAAAGAAAATTCCCTTATTCATCATTCCCAAAGAAGCTGAAAAGTCAGGTGCCAGGGTAACACAGGCTCCCAGCGAAACACTGAGCAATAATAAAATAAGAGCGGGCTTTAGTGCAGACAGTTCAATGATTTCGTTGCGGGGAATATGCAACAATTTCCAGCGAAAAGGTTGAGGATTTGGCAGGGTTTCACGAATATTAAATAAAATGGCAACCGAACCAAGTGCTAAAGCTGCAGAAGCAACGAACATAGTATTAAAAGAATAGTGAATCACCAAATAGCTCCCAATAATGGGGCCAATCGACGACCCCAATGTATATCCAATCGCCAGAGCCCCTAATGCTTCGCCTCTCCGAGATTCGTGCACCACATCTGCCCCATAGGCAGAAGTAGCCGTTGGCTTAAACCCGGTAGAAAACCCATGAAAGAAACGGAGCAACAAAAATCCGGCAATGGTATGCAACATCGGATAAAGCAAACTACATACCACACAAACGATTGACCCTACCATCATTACCGGCACACGACCTACGGTATCCGTTAGTTTGCCACTAAAGGGTCGGGATATCCCTGCCATTAATGTAAACAAGGCAATGATCCAGCCCTTGTAGTTTTCACCCCCCATCGCAGTTAAATAGGCGGGCAACTCTGGAATCATCATATTAAAACTGGCCGAAAACAACACATTGCTGAGGCACAATAAGGCAAATTGAAAGGTGAAATACCGGTTAGTGGCTGCAGCAGGTGAATCCATGCGGAAAAAAGAATGAATAAAAGGCCAATTTACAACAATCTCCTGGTTACCCCCCACTCTCATAAATAGCCAAAGAATGGCTCACAAAATTGTTTTGGCACGAATTTACCCCTTCTCCTATCTTTGCAAATGGCAACAAGAATTTCCCCCTCCCGCACGAACCCCATTTCTTCCCGAATACAAGGGGAAGGTTTAACCTACGATGATGTATTACTGGTGCCCGCCTTCAGCGAAGTGCTTCCCCGTGATGTAGATATTCGTACCCACCTAACCAAAAATATTGTACTGAACATTC
>JBIINW010000095.1:0-10215 GCA_044337245.1 Sediminibacterium sp.
ACATACAGAAATTGGATTTCACCTGCTGCTGCTTGTTGCAATAGTTGGTCGATTTCGGCATAGCTGAGTCCGCTGTGTAAGGCTGCTGCCGGAATTTTTTTTTTGGTAAGCTGGGCAACCTGATCATTCATCAATGCAATGAGCGGACTAACCACCACACAAATCCCTCCTAATAGTAAGGCAGGAATTTGAAAGCATACGGATTTTCCCCCTCCGGTTGGTAGCAGTGCAAGTGTGTCTTTACCCGCTAATACAGCATCAATAATTTCTAATTGCCCCGGCCTGAACTGTGCATGTTGAAAGTATTTATGTAAAAGGGTTTGGGGTGTATTCATATAGGGCCGGCTTCCGCAATAGATTAGGGAATTAACTAACTAATTTTTTAGCATACAATCGCAACGAATTAATGGCCAGTACCACATCGCTAAAACCCATGGCCAGTGCGCTGATAGCCGGACTCAGCCAGCCAATGGCAGCAATAGGTATGGCAACAATATTATAGGCAAAGGCCCAGAACAGATTTTGCCGGATTGTGCGATAGGTTTGTTTGCCCAGGGCTAATGCCAGGGGAAGATTTTTTAGTCCATGGTTCATCAAAACCACCTGCGCACTTTGCATGGCAATATGCGAAGCATCACTTAGAGAAATACCCAGGGTTGCTTTAGCCAGCGCCGGTGCGTCGTTGATACCATCTCCCACCATAGCAACGGGAAATTGCTGATTCAATTTTTCTATTCTTTCTAGTTTCTGTTCTGGTGTATGTTGGCCATACCATTCGGTAATGCCCAGCGTTTCTGCAATTTGTTGGCATTTAATATTCCTGTCGCCACTGAGTAAGATGGGTTGATAGCCTGCTGCCTTTAATTGAGCAATTACAGTAGCGGCTTCCGAACGAATTTCATCCACCAAATCAATCCAGCCAATCCATACTCCATTTCTTATTAGATAAATATTGTGCGAGTCGTCTGCTGTTATTGATTTTACCAGTTCGTAAGAGCCAATGGTAAATTCATTACCGCTTTTGTCGATGGCTTTCATCCCCAAGCCTTTGATTTCTTCTAGCTGGCTCCAGCGTATTTCATCTTTGCATTTCCATTCGCGAGTGATTGCCAAGGCGAGGGGATGATTGGAATATTTTTCCAGAGAGTATCCCCATTTTTTAAAGAGGGCATCGGCTGCTTCCTGCGAATTTGCAGTGTCAGTTTCCGTAAATTGCGAAAGTGCTTCCTCACGCACATGAAAACCAGCAATGGTAAATCCTCCTGTGGTTAAAGTACCGGTTTTATCAAATACAATGTGTTTTATTTTTTCGAACCATTCCATGCTTTTCGCATTTTTTATCAGCACCCCGTTTTTTGCTGCTCTTCCCAGGCCTACTGCAATGGCGGCAGGAGTGGCCAGCCCCATTGCACAGGGGCAGGAGATTACCAGCACTGCAATAGCTCTTAGCAGTGATGTGCCAACAGATAAGTGCATGCCCCAGTAATTAATGCCCAAGGTTAGTAAGGCAATCCCCACCACCACCGGAACAAATACGGCGCTTATTTTATCTGCCAATTGTTGAATGGGTGGTTTTTCGGTTTGTGCATTTTTTACCAACTGAAGAATATGGGATAGTACAGTTTGAGTGCCGGTGGCAGTTACATAGGCTTTGAGTGTTCCATCGGTAATCACACTGCCACCAATCAGCAGGTCATTCATTTTTTTATGAACCGGTAAACTTTCACCGCTAATAATGGCTTCATTAATGTCGGCTTCTCCCCATAAAATTTTTGCATCTGCCGGAACTTTTTCGCCCGACTTAATTAATAACAAATCACCCACTTTTAAATGGGTACTGTCTACCGGAAAAATATGTTCCTGATGTTGATCATCAAAGGCAATCATATTGGCCATTACTTTTTCATCCTGGGTGAGTTCGCGGATAGCTCGTTGTGTAGAATCTACGGCCCTGTCTTCGAGCCAGTAGCCAAAAAATACCAGGGTGAGAATGGTAGCCGTGGTTTCGTAAAAAAGAAAATCAGGTCCCTTTCCTGCGATAGTGCCATACAAACTATAGCCAAAGGAGGCGAGCGCTCCGATGGTGATTAGCACATTCATATTGGGAATGCCTCCGCGCAAAGATTTCCAGGCACTCTTGCCAAAAAATTGCATACCCACCCATAAAACCGGGAGGGTTATCAGGCATTGAAAAATTGGATTCATCAACCAATGAATATGCACACCCGGTATCATGTGCACCATCAGGGGTAGTGTAAAAATCAGGCAGAAAAGAAAACGCTGTAAGTGGTTAGTAAACCGAAATCGATTTGTTTTGCTGGCAATAGCTGATTCATTCAAAACCTGATAGCCCAGCGAATGAATACCTTCGCTCAGTTCAAAAGCGGCAATTGAGGAAGGGTTAGAAAAACTTACTTCTCCTCCAATAAAATTCACCCGAACATTGTCCAGTCCTTTTTTCTCTAAGTATTGTTGAATCGTGAGGGCACAGTTGGTGCAACTCATGCCGGCCACTTTCCAGTTAACGGTCTCCGTATCTTGCATGGTATTTTTTTTCAGCCCAAATAATACACAAAGGTACAACAATGGCACCCTCGTAACATTCCCGCCTTTTTTGCACCTCTGAAATTCAAATACTCTGTCGCCATGCCTATCTTTGTGTTATGGACAGGGTATTTCAGCTTCAGGAACTAGATCAGGTGGTTGCACAGCTATGGGAAGAGGGGAAAGACCGGCCCGTTTGGGCATTTTTCGCCCCCATGGGAGCGGGAAAAACTACCCTTATATCCCGACTGAGTAAATGGCTGGGAATAGAAGATTCGGTAAGTAGCCCTACTTTTTCTGTTATCAATGAATATCAGCTTCCCGATGGGGAAAGGGTTTGTCATATGGACTGGTACCGCCTAAGTGGTGCAGTTGAAGCCGTTCAGGCGGGAGTGGAGGAGCGGATCATTTCGGGAGATCGTTGTTGGATAGAATGGCCGGAGCGAGCTTCCGAGTTGTTGCCGGATAACACCTGGTTTATAAGCCTCCGGGCCGATGATGCTGATACCCGACACATTAGAACTGGCAACCAGTCGTTTTCCTGAACCTGTGGTGAATATCTTACGCCCCGGGTTGTGGTATAAATCAATTATTTTTATATCCAATCAGCAATTCAATTTTCATGGCCCAGAAACCATCGGTAAGTGCCTCCTTCAATTACGAAACCCAGGAGGAAGTGTTAGATGTAAAACCTCAGGGTACCAAATTGCATATTGGTATTCCCAAAGAAACCGCCTTTCAGGAAAACAGAATAGCCCTTACCCCAGATGCCGTTGGGGTATTGGTGATGAATGGCAATCAGGTATCGGTTGAACATAAGGCCGGAGAGGGAAGTCATTTTTCGGATGCCGATTATGCGGAGGCCGGCGCCACTATCATCTATGATCGCGAAGAAATTTTTCGTTGTCCCATTTTAGTAAAGAGTGCTCCTCCTGTGGTGGAAGACATGCCCTTGATTCAGATGAATCAAACTATAATTTCTCCTCTTCATTTTTCTGCTTTGCAGCGCGAGTTGATCAGCCATATGATGGAAAAAAGAGTTACCGCACTCAGCTTCGAAAATTTTAAAGATGAAAGTGGAACCTATCCGATTGTTCGGAGCATGAGTGAGATTGCCGGAAGTGCAGTAATGTTGATTGCAGGTCAATACCTGAGCAGTTTCAATCAGGGCAAGGGAGTATTGTTGGGAGGTATCAGTGGAATTCCGCCCACCAAAGTGGTGATTATTGGTGCAGGTATCGTAGGAGAATTTGCCACCCGCAATGCATTGGCACTGGGTGCTTCGGTTAAAGTTTTCGATAACAATGTGTATCGGTTAAAACAGTTGCAGAATAATTTAGGGCAGCGTATATGGACGAGTGTGCTGGAGCCCAAAATTTTAGCCAAGCAATTAAAGACCTGCGAGGTTGCTGTTGGGGCATTGAGTAATGAAGTGGGTAGGGCACCGGTAGTGGTTACTGAACAGATGGTTGCCGCTATGCGAAGTGGCAGTATTATTATTGATGTTGCTATCGATCGGGGTGGATGTTTTGAAACCAGTGAGTTAACCAGTTACGAAAAACCTACGTTGGTAAAACATGGCGTTATCCACTATGGTGTTCCCAATATTCCCAGTGGATTTGCACGAACTGCCAGTCAGGCCATCAGCAATGTATTGATGCCCCTGATACTCGAAATCAGCGATGAGGGCGGATTAGAAGAAATGGTATGGCATAAGTTGAATGTTCGCGAAGGGGTATATCTTTTCAGAGGAGCCCTTACTGATTTTTATATCAGCGAGCTTTTTGATTTGAAGTATACCGATTTGAATTTATTAATTGCCAGTCGCCGGTAATTTCTTACACGTTTCAGCTAGGCTCAGTTGAAAAATGTACCCCACGGTCTTTCAGAAATGTTGTAATCAGTTCGTGTGAAATACATTGGCCCAGATGAGCCACTGCCTGGCCTTTCCATTCTGCGATGCCTCCCGGATTGTTAAGGGATACCTGATCGGGAAAAGTGCCCAGTGCGAGATGGCGGGTTGCTGTTTGAATACCTACCACTGTACCCAGATTATTAAATAAGGGTCCTCCACTATGGCCTGGATACCCGGGAGTACTCATTTCAATTCCTTGTTGGGGAAGATATCGGGTAACCATCCCCTCGATGGGGAAAATGGGCGTACTCGGAATTCCTGTGGGCGTCCATTCTATATCGTCTAGGGGTTCGTTGTAGCGAAAATTGTTGAAGGCAGTGAAGGGAAATCCAATCCGGCAAAGTTGATTACCGGGTCGCACAGTTATTGATGCACCAGGGAAACTGGCATAACCCTGGTACAGAATTTTTTCAAATCCATGAAATTTTATCAATGCCAGATCGGCATCGGGATGTTCCCAGCAGGTAAAGCCCGACATGCTGTTTACGCAATCAACAAAAGTGGTTTTCATCTGCACTACCTGGCCGTTGGTATACCCATATTTTTTTTCAAGGGCTAACTGTTGAGATGAATGGGTAATTGAACGAAGCTCTTGTTTAAATAACTGGTATTGCTGATTCAATTTTTCTGCCATTCCCAGCCAACGGGTAACGTGTTTACAGGTAAGGGCTTCGGCCTGATTGTTTACAAAAAACAACGAAGCACTGCTGGCGATTACCTGTTTACTTCCATAAGTTCTCAAAATGGTGTTAACCGGACGGGTAAAACCGGTAACTTTTTCTATGGCATCTGCAAACATGTACAATTATTGATAGTCGGGTAAGTGAATATGCGCACTGCAAAATACAGTTTCCTGAGCGTCGTTACTACCTACCAAGGTAAGTCTGTTTTCTCCAGGTCCAGTGCAGAGATTTTTATACAATTCATACCCAGCCCTATCCAGATTTGCACAAGGCTCATCCAGCAGAATAACGGGCACATCCGAATAAAATGCCTGTGCCAGTTTTAAACGCTGTTTCATACCGCTGCTGAAATAGCGAATTTGTTTGTTGGCAGCTTTATCTAGGGATACGGCTTGTAATATTTCGGAGATGGATATGCCAGAAAGAAAGGGTTTGAAATGTTGGTGAAAAGATAAAAACTCCTGGGCAGTCATTTCTTCTATCAATTCTAGATAAGGGGCGGAAATAGCTACTTGTTTAAAAAAATCTTCTTCTGCCAGTTGGGTAGTTGCTTCTTTTGAAACATAGTGATAAGAAAGGCTTCCTTCGCTCAGGTGAATAGCTCCGGCGATACATTGGAGCAGGGTACTTTTTCCACTTCCGTTGGGGCCTGTTAGTGCGTAAGACTTACCGGGTTCAAATTGAAAAGAGAGATTACGGAAGATCCATTCGCGGTTAAATTTTTTTCCGGCTGCATGCAGGGAAATACCAACGGGCTTCATTACTGAAGTAGGGTGTTGGATAGATATGTATCCGTTGGTTGGCATATGAAAAAAAGAAGGGACGAAATAAATTATTCGTCGTCGGTTACCCCTTTAACGTAGCGTTTGATGATGCCTCGGCCACTCTCTCTTACAAAGGTTACAATTTCATCCCGCTCATCGGTGGCCTGCAATTCTTCTTCAATAAATTCCAAGGCTTGGGTGGTATTAAATCCTTTGTTATAGATAGTACGATATACATCCAGGATATGATTGATTTGGTTGAGGGGGAAACCTCTTCTTTTCAACCCCACACTGTTTACCCCTCCGTAACTCAGCGGGTTGCGCACTGCTTTAATATAGGGGGGCACGTCTTTGCTCACCAAACTACCTCCGGCAATAAAAGTATGTTGTCCGATATTTACAAACTGGTGTACTGCACTCACCCCACCCACAATGGCCCAGTCGCCAATGGTAACGTGACCAGCTACCTGCACACTGTTACTCAAAATGCAGTTATTACCAATGATGCAGTCGTGGGCTATATGGCTATATGCCATAATCAAACAATTATTTCCTACCACTGTTTTACCCCGGTCGGTTGTTCCGCGGTTGATGGTTACAAATTCACGGATGGTTGTATTATCGCCTATTTCAGCGGTGGTTTTTTCGCCGTTATATTTTAAGTCTTGCGGAATGGCTCCTAATACTGCTCCGGGAAATATGCGGCAGTTTTTTCCTATGCGGGTGCCTTCCATAATGGTAACATTACTGCCAATCCAGGTACCCTCACCAATTTTAACATCCCCATGGATAACCGTAAAGGGGTCGATCTTCACATTGGGAGCAATGGAAGCGTTGGGGTCGATATAGGTATAGGGATGCGTCATGTTTGAGTGGTTGTTATTGATAGGGCTTAATCGGGGCGGCGAACAATTTGGGCTACTAGATCGGCTTCGGTGGCAACTTTTCCGCCCACAAAAACGGTTCCCCGCATTTCGCAAATGCCTCTGCGGATGGGTCCGTTTAGTTCCATTTTTAAAACCATGGTATCGCCGGGCCGAACCATTTGTTTGAACTTGCAGTTATCGATTTTCAAAAAATAGGTGTCGTATTTTCCTTCAGGCATCGAATTGATGCATAATATTCCGCCGGTTTGTGCCAGGGCTTCAATTTGAATTACACCGGGCATTACAGGGTTTCCGGGAAAATGACCGGGGAAGAACCATTCGTTGAAGGTTACGTTTTTAATACCAACAATATGGGTATCGGTTAGTTCAACAATCTTATCTACAAATAAAAACGGATGTCGGTGCGGAAGTGTTTTTTCAATTTTATCCAGCGTATATACTGGAGGCAAAGCCGGATCGTACACGGGTACATTTTTCACGTGTTTATTCTTACGGATGTATTGCTTTATTTTTTTGGCAAATTCAACGTTGGTGCTGTGTCCGGGGCGGTTGGCAATGATACGGGCCTTGATGGGGTAACCAATTAAAGCTAGGTCGCCAATTACATCCAGCAACTTATGCCGGGCTGGTTCGTTGGGGAATCTCAGTTCTAGGTTGTTCAGGTATCCTTCGCTTTTTACTTCAATTTTATCGCGTTTAAACACTTTGGCAAGGCGACCCATTTCGGCATCAGAAACAGCTTTGTCTACCACTACAATGGCATTGTTAATGTCGCCGCCTTTAATCAGGTCGTGCTCTAACAACATTTCCAGTTCGTGTAAGAAACAAAAAGTTCGGCAGGGGGCGATTTCTGTTTTAAAATCTTTGATGGTTTTTAGTCCCGCATGCTGGGTTCCTAAAACAGGACTATTAAAATCAATTAGGGTAGTGAGTTGATAGTCGAGTGCGGGGAGTGCTACCATTTCAACGCGTTTTTCATCGTCGTAGTGGTAAATATTTTCGTCGAGGCTATACCAAGCTTTGGCGGCATCCTGTTCTTCAACGCCGGCATCTTCAATTAGGGCAATAAAGGGAGCTGAGCTGCCATCCATGATGGGTACTTCGGGGCCATTTAATTCAATCAAAACATTGTCGATTCCCATTCCTACTAGGGAAGCAAGAATATGTTCTACGGTGCTTACTTTGGTATCCCCAATTTGGAGAGTAGTTCCCCGGCTGGTATCGGTAACAAGGTCGCAGTCGGCTTTAATTAGGGGCTGGTTAGGTAAATCAACGCGTTGAAATTGAATCCCAAATCCCGGATGGGCGGGTTTCAGCGTCATATCAACTAAAATACCAGTATGTAATCCGGTACCACTAATATGGATAGGTTTGGAGAGCGTGTGCTGCTTATCAGGGTTAAATTGATGGTTCATACTGGTTACCTTTTTGAAATGCCATTCCCCTCAAGCAGCAGGATAAAGCAGTTCTCGGCTTCTTCCTTAGGGTAAACGCAACAAAATTTCCGGTAAAAGTACGAATTAAGCCTGTATTCTAAGGGGTTCGGCTTAGGGTTTTGCGTACATATTTGCCAAATCACGCACCAATTTTTCCAATTCAGCTATTCTTTTTTCCAATTCGGGCAGTTGGCGGGTATGGGCTTGTTGGCGCATAGAAGTGGTAAAGTCGATTGCCGGATTGCCATGCCAGGTAAGATGAGGCGTTTTCAGGCTTTTGGTAATGCCCGATTTGGCACCCACTTTACTACCGTCGGCAACCTGAATATGGCCGGCAACGCCTACCTGGCCACCCATCATTACTTGCTTACCTACCTTAGTGCTGCCGCTAATGCCGGTTTGGGCAGCAATAACGGTTTCTTCCCCAATGTCTACATTATGGGCTATCTGAATGAGGTTATCGAGTTTTACTCCCTTGCGTATGATGGTAGAGCCAATCGTAGCCCGGTCGATGGTTACGTTTGCGCCGATTTCAACTTGGTCTTCTATGCGTACATTACCAATTTGGGGTACTTTGCTAAGTGACCCATCGCTTTGGGGGGCATAGCCAAATCCATCGCTGCCAATGATACTTCCGGCATGAATGATTACCTTATTTCCAATAATGCAGTCGTGGTAAACAACCACACCAGGGTGCAAAACTACCCCATTGCCAATCACCACATTGTTACCAATAAAAACACCTGGGAATATTTTCACCTGATTGCCCAATTGTACATTATCTCCGACATAGGCAAATGCACCAACAAAAACATCCGCACCCATTGTGGCAGAACTGCTGATATAACTGGGTTGCTGAATGCCTGCTAATGCAGCAGTAGTAAGTTCTTGATATTTACTTAATAAAATAGCAAAAGCACTGTATGCATCCGGAACCCGTATCAGCGTGGCAGAAACAGATTCGGTAAGCGCAAGACTTTCGTTTATTATAATGATGGTGGCACCCGTAGTGTATAAATATTGCTCGTATTTTGGATTGGCCAGAAAAGTAAGTTGACCGGCAACCGCTTCTTCAATTTTTCCAAAGCCTTGTACTGTAGCAAGGGCATCACCCGCTACCTTTCCCTGAATCATCAACGCTATTTGTGAGGCGGTAAATTGCATGGGCTAGGGTTGTTTGGTTGAGATAAAGATAATTTTCTTTTACCGGAATTGGCTGCAGCTATTGGTTAGGGAAGTGTACAAATGTAAAATTTTTTAACTGGGGCGGAAAGATTTTCCTGAATCAGTGCATTTTCAATTCGGGAAATGTCTGTTACGGTTCCGTCCTTAAACAAAACCTGTATTCTTTCATCCTTCAGTTGATAAAGGGTGTTGGTGGCTTCCCCGGTAAAACATACAAAAGGTAAATCGGCTTCATTAATCGCATATTGCTGCAACAACTCTTGTTGTTTTTCTTGCAGGTAATCGGCAGAAAAGGGCGCTGCCTGAATGCGGCAATGAAATAGTTGCCTATTTAGCAGGCGATTACATAATAGCGATAGGATAGGGTCGCTGTGCTTACTCCAACGCTTGATGGCATGCATGATATCATAATCATCGAGCGAGCAAAACCGACTGATATTATCTTCTGTAAGGGAGGGGTTGGGATGGGCCAGAAAATAATCGAGGGCTGTTAGGGTAGGTAATTCCTTGTCATTGGGTGAATAAATCGCCCTTACCCGCTCAATAATTTTTACCATCATTTTTTCAGCAGCCAGCACCGTTTTATGCAAGTAAACCTGCCAGTACATTTGACGGCGGGCAATCAGAAATTTTTCAACGCTGTAAATTCCTTTTTCTTCTACCATTAACTGACCATTCCAAACCGTTAACATTTTTAGAATGCGGTCGTATCCAATTACCCCTTCGCTTACGCCAGAAAAAAAGCTGTCTCTGCTTAGGTAATCCATCCGGTCCATATCCAGCTGACCACTAATCAACTGA
>JBIINW010000291.1:0-2790 GCA_044337245.1 Sediminibacterium sp.
TGGAAAAGCAACCGGGTGTAGTAAGGGCAAGGGAGGAAGTATGCACTTCTTTAGCGTAGAACATCGCTTTTATGGGGGTCATGGTATAGTAGGTGCCCAAATTGGAACGGGAGCCGGACTTGCATTTGCTGAGCAATACAAAGGAACCCAAAACGTGGTATTGTGCTTTTTTGGAGATGGGGCTGCCCGTCAGGGTATCTTACACGAAACCTTCAACTTGGCCATGCTTTGGAAGTTACCCGTAATTTTCATCTGCGAGAACAACCAGTATGCCATGGGTACTTCTGTAGAACGTACTTCTAACGTAATTGATATTTACAAACTGGCTGATGGCTATGATATGCCGGCTGATAAAGTGGATGGCATGACGCCCGAAAATGTGCATGAGCACGTTTCCCGTGCCGTAAAAAGAGCCCGCGAGGGAGATGGCCCCACCCTGCTGGAATTAAAAACCTACCGGTACAAAGGTCACTCCATTTCCGACCCGCAGAAATACCGTACCAAAGAAGAAGTAGAAGAGTATCGCGAGCAGGATCCTTTGATTAAAGTGCGGAACAAAATCCTGGAAAGCAATTTTGCTTCTGCTGCCGACTTAGACCAAATCGATCAAAAAATAAACCTGATAGTAGAAGAAAGTGTTCGTTTTGCGGAGGAAAGTCCGTGGCCGGATGACAGCGAATTATTAAAGGATGTATATGTTGATGCAAACTATCCTTTTATAACCGATTAATTTTTCTGCAGTAACCGCTAATACAAAGCAAATTACCCAACATGAGTACAAAAGCATTTCACGAAGAAGATTCCGTAGAGCGCATTTTACATTTTCTGCAAAAGAACCAGAACAAAATTTTAATAGCCGTATCGAGTATCGTGCTGTTAATTGTAGGCTGGTATGGATACAACGAATATGTAAAAAAACCGAATGAAGAAAAAGCAGCAGATGCACTCTACAAATCACAGGCATATTTTACTGTCGACTCTGCTCGCCTTGTATTAAATGGCGACGGACAAAGCAAGGGCGCATTATATGTGATGAGAACTTTTAGTGGAACCAAAGCTGCTAATCTTGCCAAATACTATGCGGGTATCAGTTACCTGCATTTGGGTGAATTTGCCAATGCAGTAAAATACCTGGAAGATTTTTCAACGGATGCTCCCCAAATTCAATTGCTGGCTTATGGCAATCTCGGAGATGCTTATTCCGAACTGAATAAAAAAGACCAGGCAGTAGATAGCTATCTAAAAGCGGCACACCATTTTGAAAAAGATGAAAGCAATTCTGCCGAATACTTATTTCGTGCAGCCCTATTGCAAGAGACTAGTGGAAAAACAAAAGAAGCCCTTGAACTATACAAAGAGCTAAAAGAGAAATTTCCAAAAACAGAAAAAGGATACCAGGCCGACAAATACATCAATCGCCTGAGCATAGAAAAAGATTAGAAAGTTGCCCATGGCTGCACAAGGAAATACCGAATTACATAAAGGCATCCCCACACCCGAGGATGCCTTTATCGTATTAGTGAAAACCGAATGGAATGCCGATATCGTTGATAAACTAGAAAAAGGGGCCCGTAAAATTTTACGCCAGGCAGGCTGCACAATCCGCACCCTCACCGTTCCCGGTGCCGTAGAAATTCCCTTTGCCATAAAAAATCATTATACCTATTGTAAGCGGGTACCCGATGCATATATAGCTTTGGGCACGGTTATCAAAGGAGATACCCCCCATTTTGAATATGTATGTCAATCAGTAACCGATGGCATCACCCAGCTCAACCTGTCGATGGATGTACCTGTTATTTTTGGTGTACTCACTTTGTTGAATGAGGAACAGGCCAAAGAAAGAACCACCGGCAAGCATGGTAATAAAGGCGAAGAAAGTGCCATTACCGCACTCAAAATGGTTGTATTAAATCGCAGTCTTAAAAAATAGTCGCCCACATGAAAGTGCATATTTTTATTCCCTGCTTTGTAGACCAGCTATATCCTACCGTAGGAATGAATATGGTAAAAGTGTTGGAAAAAGCTGGATGTGAAGTGGTGTACAACCCAGCACAAACCTGTTGTGGGCAGCCCGCTTTTAATGCAGGTTTTTGGGGTGAGGCGAAAGAAGTATGTACAAAGTTTATTACCGATTTCGAAGGGGCGCAATACATCGTAACCCCTAGCGCCAGTTGTGCGGGCTTTGTAAAAAACTATTTTAATCGCTTATTCGAAAACTCAGCGTATCAGCAGCCGGCGAAAAAAACATCCGAAAAAATTCATGAGTTTTCCTCCTTTTTAGTGAACGTATTGCAGGTAGAAAATCTCGGGGCAGTTTTGGTGGGAAAAGCTACCTATCACGACAGTTGTGCTGCCTTGCGAGAGTGTGGAATTCGCGAAGAGCCCAGAAAATTGTTACAAAAAGTTCAGGGACTGGAATTAATTGAAATGAATGAAACTACTACCTGCTGTGGGTTTGGAGGCACTTTTGCCGTAAAGTTCGAACCTATCAGCATTGCCATGGGTGAGCAAAAAACCCAACATGCCAAAGATACTGGTGCCGAATACCTGATTAGTACCGACATGAGTTGCCTGATGCATATTGATGGATGCATCCAGCACAATCATGCGGGATTAAAAATTATGCACCTGGCAGATGTGCTAGCCGGAGGTTGGGAATAATAGGTGCTGTTTTCTATTGATAATTTATTGAAATTCTTTGTATGAACTATTGGCTGATCAAATCAGAACCCTTTAAATATAGCTGGGAGCAGTTTGAAAAAGACGGATCTACTTTTTGGGATGGTG
>JBIINW010000292.1:0-2785 GCA_044337245.1 Sediminibacterium sp.
ATATCTTGTTGCCGTTGGGTACGCAGGTACAAGTAACTATCAATCAAGTAGTTAAGGGCGGAGTTACTGAATTGGCGGTTTGGTAGCCTACGATTTAACAATCTGATTTACGGGCGGCATTAAAAAATTCCGTAACTTTATATTACATTAAAACAGATATATTATGAAAAAAGTACTGGTTTTAGCTACTGCAGCTTTTTTACTAGTGGGTACGGGTGTTGCCAATGCCTGCGACGGTAAAAAATGCGATAAGAAAGATTGTGGTAAAAAAGAGTGTTGCAAAAAAGGTGGTGAAAAGAAAACAACCACTCCGGCTACAAAAACAACCAAAAAAGCTTAATCCATAATTAGATGGATAATAGATCCTCTTCCGTTTTCGGAAGGGGATTTTTTTTGCTCGTTAAAAAATATCTTTCAGCTGTTGTAAATGGGTAATGGTGTAGGTGGGGGTTATGTGAGCAACCGCTCCGATATGATTTACAAAAACGGTATCTAGTCCGGCATTCATCCCTCCCTGAATATCTGCTTCCAGGTTGTCACCTATCATAATGCTTTCACTGGAAAGAGCACCTGCTTCGCGCAGGGCATGGTCAAAAATTTCTTTATGCGGTTTTAGGCTATTACTGGCTTCGGATGTGGTTACTACCCGAAAAAATCTGGAAAGGTTGGCGTGTTTTAGTTTGTTATGTTGTACCTGTTCAAAGCCATTGGTTACGAGGTGAAGGGCATAATTTTTTTCAGACAGGTATTGAAGGATTTCCGTAGTATAAGGGAATAAATTATTTTTTGTGGGAAGTAATTCTAAAAAATCCACAGCCATTTTCCGAGCCAGCGCTTCGTCGGCAATTTTTGCGTCAACCAAAGCCAGCCACATTCTTTTCCAGCGCAATTCATCTTGCTTAATTTCTCCGCGGGTATATTTAGCCCATAAGCGGTGATTGTGGTACGAATACCGTGTAAAAAAAACATCGAAATCCGGTACGCCTTTTTCTTTGAGCCCTAGCGTAGAAAATACATCCAACAAGGTTTCTTTTGAATTGGTTTCAAAATCCCAAAGGGTATGGTCGAGGTCGAAAAAAAGGTGACGGTATTTCATACTGCAAAATACATTCCTACTGCGATAGTTATTCGTTATCGCCAAAAAACCTGCAACTTTGTTACTCAATCATTACCGAAAAAATGAAAGTAGTTATCACAGGAGCTTCTAAGGGAATTGGAAAGGCAATTGCCAATGGCTTTGCAGCAGCCGGGCATGATGTATGGATATGTAGCCGTGGAGAATATTCCCTTTATCAAACCCTGGGGGAGTTACAAACCCTATATCCCGAAAGAAATATTGCAGCTCAGGTGGCGGATCTACAAAAAAAGGAAGCCGTAGAGGCCTTTGCCCAATGGGTATTAACACAGGGTGTGCCGGATGTGGTGGTGAATAATGCCGGACTATTTATTCAGGGCAATATATCCGATGAACCCGCCGATAATCTACAAAAATTGATGGAAATCAATCTTTATTCAGCGTACCATCTTACCCGGGCTTTGTTACCTGCCATGAAAGCGCAGGGTCGGGGACATATTTTTAATATGTGTTCAATTGCATCGCTGCGGGCATATCCGCATGGGGGTAGTTATGGGATCACCAAATATGCAATGGCTGGCTTTAATGCGAATTTGCGCGAAGAGATGAAACCCTTTGGTATCAAGGTAACCGGTGTGTTTCCGGGTGCTACCATGAGTGACAGTTGGGAGGGTTCGGGCGTACAACCGGAAAGAATTATGCAGGCAGATGATGTTGCCAAAATGATTATTTCAGCCGCGCAACTTTCTCCTGCCGCAGTGGTAGAAGATATCATTATGCGCCCGCAATTGGGAGATTTATAAGGTTGTAAGCAAAACCTGCTAGGGCGCAGGCAGTAAATATTTATGAATATACGAATCTCTTTTGTTGGTTTACTATGTAGCTTAACTCTTGTTGTCCTTGCATCCGATAGCAGCTGGATTCGGATTAATCAATTGGGCTATACTATCCATGGAAAAAAACAGGCAGTCTGGTGCAGCAAAGAAAAGGTAGCCCCGGCGCGTTTTGAAATTATTCATCAACTTACCGGCAGAAAAGTGTATCAGGGAAAAGCAGATACTTCTTTTGGTGCCTATGGCCCTTTCAAACGCACGGCCCGACTTGATTTTTCTGCCGTAAAAATTCCCGGGAAATATTATATCCAATCTGGCAATTGCCGTTCCCCTGTATTTTCAATCAGCGATACCGTTTACAATGGCGCGGCAGATTTTTGTCTTCAGTATATGCGCCAGCAAAGAAGTGGATTTAATCCTTATTTAAAAGATAGTTGTCATACCCACGACGGCTATACTTTATACGGACCCATGCCCGACAGCACACATATTGATGTTACGGGTGGCTGGCACGATGCAAGCGATTATTTGCAATACTCCGCTACCACTGCCAATGCTACTTGGCAATTATTGGCAGCCTATAGAGATTTCCCGGGCGTATTTGGTGATGCGCATCAGCAGAATGGACTTCCCGGTTCGAATGGAATGACTGATGTGTTGGATGAGGCCCGCTGGGGAATTGATTGGTTGCTAAAGATGCACCCTCGGCCTGATTGGTTATTTAATCAGCTGGGAGATGACCGTGATCATGTGAATATGCGCATACCGAAGGAAGATCCATATTATGGAAAGGGCTTTGAACGGCCGGTTTATTTTGTAAATGGGAAGCCACAGCAAAGAGGCAAGTTTATGAATCAAACAACGGGAGCTGCTTCTA
>JBIINW010000096.1:0-10112 GCA_044337245.1 Sediminibacterium sp.
TACCACATTAAATACGGGAAAATCGAGCAATGTAAATATTTGGTTATTTATGCAAAGGGCGAGCTTGAGTAAAAATGTATTGAATCTGAAGTATGGACTGGGGTTGGAGATGTATAATTTCCGCTACGATTCCCGCATCAGTTTCCGAAATGCTCCTGCGCCAATGGCATTTAATGACTCAATTAGTTTTACCAAGAATAAATTATATGCGGGGTATGTTACGGTTCCGCTGATGATTAACATCAATACAAAACCGAACTCGCATAGAGGTTTAATCATGAGTGTTGGGATGAGTGCGGGCTACTTGCTTGCTAGCCGCAACAAACAAGTAAGCGGCGATAGAGGCAAACAAAAATATAAGGGAGATTTAGCACTGGAGCCATGGAGACTGGCGGCAATCGGAGAAATAGGATTGGGCCCGGTGAGATTGTATGGCTCGTATAGTATAAATCAATTACAAAAAACATATACCCGCATGGAGCAATACCCTTACACAATTGGTATCCGCTTTAGCAGTTGGTAATCTTCTTTTTCTTGTGTAGTTACGCGCCCTCTTTCTAGGGGGTGCTTTTTTTACCCGGCTTTCAACGCAAAAATTCAGCCACCACCGTTTTCCACTTTTCCGGTTCTTTCTTAAGTAAACTTTCATGACCACTCTGATAATATTTCATAAGTGTTCTTTCGTTAGTACCCAGATTAGCAAAAATTTTATCTGTTTCGGCCTCGGTAACCCGGGGATCATTAAAGCCCCATTGTAATAAAACCGGGCAGCTAACTGTATGTGCATCTTCGGCAGGTTGCAGGTCAAATGCCCAAAACCCTTGCTCTACTCCTCCCCAGAAAGTTAGTAAACTGGCAATTGGTTCGGCAGGCAGATTCATCATGCGTAAACGACCTTTTACTGCATCGTGTAAACTGGCAAATGGCATTTCGAGAATCACCCGATTGGGTTTAATATTATATTGAGCCATTGCATGCAAGGTGGTGGACGCACCAAGAGATATCCCCCAAATAACTATATTCTTTTCCTGTAGTTTTTCACGGGCATATTCATAAACCGCTTTAACATCTTTGGCTTCGTTGGCACCTATCGTGCAAACTTCTCCCGCGCTGTTGCCATGTGCCCTGAAATCGGTTAGCAGCACATTCCATCCCATACTGTAGAATGCTTTCGCTTCGCGGATAACGGCACTCTTATTACTGCCATGCCCGTGAAACATCAGTATCGTACCTTTTACGGATGCCGAATCATTATGCAAATACCAGCTTTCCAATTGTAAACTGTCTTCGGTTTTTATTGTAAGGGTATCATGTGGGATAGGTAAACTATCCACCACTTTTGATTTGGGATAACTTACTCCAAACAAAACCGCTTTGGTTTTGCTACCAATCCCCATTTCTTCTGGCTTAGGGGGCTTGGGTACATTGTTAAAGAAATGCGTAAGATGATAGGCCTGACTGGCCATCATTATATTCAGAAAAACAAAAACTGCTAGCAACAGATATCCGAGTTTACGCAACCATTTAGAAAGCATATCCATCATTTTAATTAAGGGAGAGTGATTATATCCTGACCAAAATAAGGCTGCAAAACTTTAGGTATTTCGATGCCGGCTTCCGTTTGGTGATTCTCTAACAAACAAGCGAGGATGCGGGGCAGCGCTAAAGAACTACCATTCAGTGAATGGGTAAATTGCATTTTCCCCTGCGCATCTTTATAGCGGCATTTCATGCGATTGGTTTGAAAGCTCTCGAAGTTACTTACGCTACTAACTTCCAGCCAACGCTCCTGTGCCGCACTAAACACTTCAAAATCATAGGTAATCGCACTGGCAAATCCCATATCCCCGCCGCATAAGCGAAGTATTCGATAGGGAAGCTCTAATGATTGTATCAACTTTTCTACGTGTGCTACCATTTCATCCAACACCTGATAACTTAAAGAAGGTGCTACAATCTGAATGATTTCTACTTTTTCAAACTGATGCACCCGGTTAAGCCCCCGTACATCTTTGCCAAAACTTCCAGCCTCTCTGCGGAAGCAAGGTGAGTAGGCCGTCATCTTAATGGGCAACTCCTCTTCTTTTACAATGGTATCTCTATAAATATTGGTAACCGGCACTTCCGCGGTAGGAATTAAATAAAACTGATCGGCCTCCATAAAATACATCTGTCCTTCCTTATCGGGTAATTGGCCGGTTGCAAAAGCACTGGCTTCGTTTACCATAAACGGGGGCAGGTATTCGGTATACCCAGCGGCTGTATTATAATCGAGAAAATATTGCACCAGACTTCTTTGAAGTTTAGCGCCTTTTCCAATATACAGCGGGAAGCCCCTGCCGGTAATTTTGGCGCCGGTTTCAAAATCAACCAGTCGGTATTGGTTAATCAGATCCCAATGGGGCTGGGCATTGGCTGGGAGCTCTTTGCGCACGCCTCCTTCTCTTACTACCTCGTTATCTTCGGCTGATTTGCCCGCGGGAACTTCTGCTCCAGGCAAATTAGGAAGCAATACAAGCGTATCGTGCAATTGCTTCTCTATCTGTTGCATGCTTTCCTTCAGGGGATCGAGGGTGGTTTTCAGCTGGGCTACCGTGGCTTTCAGGGTCTCGGCTTCCTGTGTTTGTCCTTTCGCCATCAGCCCCCCTATCTGTTTAGAAGCCTGATTTACCTGCGATTGATTATGATCAAACTCATTTTGTGTTTTCTTACGCTGATCATCCAGCGAGATAATGGTATCTACCAATTCTGGTTGAGAAAATCCCTTCAGGATTAACCGCTCTTTCGCCCATTGTGGATCATTTCTCAGAACACTCACCTGTAACATAAATAAGGCAATTTTTGGCAAAGATAACTTTTGCAGTTTGAAGAAGGGCGGATTACCTTTGCGTTCTATGGCATTTATGCAAGATGATATTCAGCAACGGTGGTGGAACCTAGAAGCCAGATTGGTGGAAAGATTTGGTAAAAAGCCCGATTTAGAGGGTATTTTATTTTTAATTGGCTTACAGGAAACGGGTTATATCACCCAAAATATCAGCAAAGAACAAAAACAAGACCTCATGCATGTGGCCATGTGCCGAATTCTACAGAGTAGCGGCTATTACCGGTTAGATGGCAAAGATGAAGAGGGTTGGCCTCATTTCACCCAGGTGAAAGACCTGCCGGTTTTTTCGCTTCCCGAACAGGAGAACTTTATTCGGGATCACGTATTATTATATTTTGAGGCACAGGATTTTTAGTGCTTAAAAAAGTACGTAGCATTGATTTTTATCCAATATTTGCAAACAATAAATTACTTGTATGAATTTTCCTGCCGATCTCCGTTACACCAAAGAACATGAGTGGGTCCGCCTTAGCGGAACAGAAGCCTTTATCGGCATTACAGATTTTGCCCAGCACCAATTGGGAGATATCGTGTATGTTGATATTTCAACCGTAGGAAAATCATTGGCTGCCGACGAAGTATTTGGCACTGTAGAAGCTGTAAAAACAGTTAGTGACCTGTTCCTCCCCGTAGCCGGCACCATCCTGAGTATAAATCCGTTTCTTGAAAAACAACCCGAATTGGTGAATTCTGATCCATACGGAGACGGTTGGATGATAAAGATTTCCGTGGCAGATGCTGCTTCGGTTGAGGGCTTGATGGACAGTGCTGCCTATGCTGCCTTAGTAGGTTAATATGGCGGCTAATTCCTCTTCTCCGGCTCCCCTTCAATGGATTCGTTTTATTCCTGCACTACTATGGTGGGTAATTAGTTTTTGGCTACTCACCCTGCCCGGTTCTAAAGTACCCGCCTACCCGTGGATGGATAATCTGCAAATAGACAAGCTGGTTCATGTATTTTTATTTGCAATTTTCTGCTGTCTTTTTTACTGGCCCCTATTAAACACCCCCATATCGCGAAGCTCGCGGCTGAAGTGGTTGGTGACAGTAGCAATTGTAGGCGCCGGATATGGCATTGCCATGGAATTTGTTCAAAAATATTATGTGTTAAATCGCGCCTTCGAGTTCGGTGATATATTGGCGGATATTGGTGGATGCCTTTTGGGCTGGTGGCTGGGAAAGAAATATGCAATGCGGTAAGAAAAAAATTGGTCCCGATGAAAATCGGGACCGCAACCAAAACTAACTGCTTATGAGAAAAAAGTTATTGCCTGTTTGTGCTTTCAAATTCAATAGATACGAAATCTACCTTTCTTGATGCTTAAGCAATTTACAATTTAATGTATGGATTAATGCAGAATTGCACCGCAATTATTTGTTAAATCAGTGGCCGCAATCAATGGCCGTTCCAGAAGTGCCGGAAATCAGGTAAGGACTAATATAGGGAAGATTCATATTCAAGCCCCTGATAATCAACAATATTCCTACAACAAGTGTTCCAAATGCCAAAACGCGGCGCATATTATGCCTAAGGGCAGCATTAATAAATGTGCCCAATAAAGAAAGTAAATAGAGGGCAGGAATGGTGGCCAATCCAAAGCAAATCATAAACAGCATTCCCCCCGAAATAGATCCGGAAGCGATGGCTCCGGTACCTGCTACGTATACCATTCCGCAGGGCAGTAATCCATTCGCCATACCCATGCTCCACATAGCTGGTAAAGTAGGTTGCTGAATAAACCGGGAAATAAATGCCTGCACATTCTTTTGCAAAGGCCGAAATAATGATGGAACTACCAAGGGCTTGGAAATACGGGTAAACGCAAAATACAATATCAACAGTATGCCCAGCACGATTGAAAAACCTTGTTGCCATCCTGCCAGAGAAATTTGCCGCCCCACCAAACCCAGCAGTAAACCAATCAAAGCATACGTACCTACCCTGCCACCATGATACAACCACAATCCGGCGAAACGCTGGCTAGCGGGCAACTGGGAAACCGGCAAGCTGAGCACCAACGGGCCACACATCCCTACACAATGAAAGCTGCTAACGGCCCCCAACAGCAGTGCGCCGGCAAAAAAAGAGATAGGAAGCATCAGGGTATTATAATTTCTTGTTCAAATTCGTAGGGTACCCGCAGTACTTCCCAATGTAGTTTTGCCAGGTACTTGCCAGAAGGCCTACCCGATACATTAATAACGCGCATGCCGGTAGTATCCTCCGCTAAAGGGATATGTAGATCTTTTCCAGCATCCGTTTTACAATACAACCAAAGCAATCCTTGAAAAGTTTTACCCTTCAGTTGCTCGGGGAACCGGATTTGAAGGATGCCAACACTATCCACCCTCATTTGAACGGCATCCAGCGCAGCGGCATTTCTAAATCCATCGATTTTATCCTGATACCTGAGCTCATCTTTATAATATTCTTTCGACACGAGATCGAAATGCGTTCCCGAGGCTCGGTAAACCAGATAGCCCATAAAGGCAGCGAACACAACAAACACCAGTATCAAAGATCGTCCCCAGTTCATAGTATTAATTTATTATTTTTCGGAATGTTCATCCCCCAGCGGGCCTAAAAAGTTAGTTGTTTTTTCTACAATTACTTTACCCATCTGCGAAATTTGTAAGTGAATAGGCGTTTTTCGGTTTTTAATTTCTGTGAGCGGTAAAACCACAAAAAAGGAAGCGGCTGATAGCCCTTCTACCGGAATGGTAATCTCTTCCTTTCCAATCATCTGGATGCGCCCCGGCTGATTTTCGAGGCGGATATACACTTTCTCTTCGCGGGTAGTTTTATTAATCAATTTTACAGTATACAAATTGGTGATGCTATCGGCTCCTCTTTCTTGGTATAACATGCCAGCTGTTCTGATAATCGTAACATCAATATCTTTTCGGGTAAACAATAAGAAGCTCAATATCAACAACAGCAAGCAACAGAGTGCCGTATAAAACTTCATGCGGGTAGTATACCTAAGCGGATTCCCTTCGGCGATGGCATTTTCGGATGCATAGCGAATTAAACCGGTAGGCTTATTCAGCTTCAGCATGATATGATCGCAGGCATCGATGCAGGCCGTGCACCCAACACATTCCATTTGTACCCCATCCCGGATATCAATGCCGGTAGGGCAAACCTTTACACATTGATGGCAATCGATACAATCACCTAGTTCTTTGGTTTCCTCGCCTTTGTGATGATGCCCTCTTGGCTCCCCCCGTTTGTAATCATAGGCCACAATCATCGAGTTCTTATCTAACAAAACACTCTGTAATCTACCATAGGGGCAAACCACTGTGCAGGCCTGTTCTCTAAAATAGGCGTACACTGCATAAAAAACGGCACTAAACAGGCAAAGGGCAAAAAAGCCACCCAAATGCTGAGAAACAGGTTCTGTAATTATTTTTACCAGTTCTTTCATACCAATAATATAGGCCAGAAAAAAGTTGGCAATAATAAATGCTAGTGCAAAAAATGCCACATGTTTGGCAACAACTTTTGTTGTTTTTTGGGTGGTCCACGGAGCTGCAGCCAATTGTCTTTGTGCAGGAGCATCCCCTAAAATCCAATACTCCACTTTTCGGAACATCATCTCCATAAAATTGGTTTGCGGACAGGCCCAACCACAAAACAATCTTCCAAAGGCAGCAGTAAAGAGGATAATAAAAAAAACAAAAGTGATCATCGTAATTCCGAAAATGAAAAAATCCTGGGGCCAAAAAATTTTGCCAAACAAAATAAATTTTGCCTGCGGAATATTGAACTGAAATAGAGGACGGCCATTGATTTGCACAAAAGGCAAACCAAAGAACACCAAAAAATATAGGATACTTAAAGCCGTTCTCAACCGGTAGAATTTGCCGGAAGGCTTATAAGCATAAATCCAATTACGCTTGCCGTTTTCACTAACCGTAGCAATTCTGTCGCGAAAGTTTTCGGTAACCGGTTCATTATGATGTACAATCTGGCTCATGATACTTAGTGTTCCGAACAGTTTATTGAACGGAAGGTTTTGCTCCCACACTTTTATCAGTTGCGGCTGGCTGCGAACTATCTGCAGTTGACTTTCCAGCATCCACTACCAATACTCCCTGTGGTTCTTTGGGCTTAGCTGGATGCGTTCCTTGTAAAGATTTTACATAGCTAGCCATTTGAGACATTTGTGCGGGTGTATAATCTTCTTGCCAGCTTTTCATACCCTTTTCCGGATAACCATACTTGATAGTTTTAAAAATATCCTGAATGGTGTTTCCATGAATCCAGTAGTCATCTGTAAGATTAGGACCCACACTTCCACCCCCATCTGCGAGGTGGCAAGGTGTGCAAGCAGTTGAAAATAATTTCTGACCACCTGCTAAAATATCTGGCGAAGGTTGGTAAACTACTGTCTTTTCATCCACCTGGTTGGCAGCTTTTGCCAGATAGGCTTCCTTATCTGCGGTTGCCTGGGTTACTGCCAACTGATATTCTTCTTCGCTGGAGGGTGCGGCATGCGATACATGAAAACGATACAGATAAATCACAGCGAAAACAATACAGGCATAAAATCCATATAACCACCAGGGCGGCAGCCGATTGTCTAGCTCCCGAATACCATCATAATCGTGCCCTAAATCAATATTCGACTCTTCTTGTACCGGTTTAAAGCGATTGACCTTTTCCCACCAGGCCGAAAAACTAAAAGATGGCTTTGCTTTAGGGGTAACCTTTTTTTCCTTAGAAAGGAGTGCCCGCAAATTGATAAGTAAATAAAAGATAATACCCAACTCTACAATAAGAACACTAATAAGGGCATATAATGAGGTGTCGGATAGCTTGCTCACTATTTCGGTGTTACCTGCTGAAGTAGCCTGGGCCTGCAATGGTGCAGCCCCGAGTAATAAGCCGGCAATCAGTAATGCCTTAGTGGCTTTTTTAGCTTCCTCATACCGTTCTAGGTATAATTCAGCGGCCCCCAATACAACATAAGCCAGCAATACAATAACCAACAAAAGAGCCACAATTATCCCCACCAACAGTTGGGCAATTGGATTACTCATCTCCGATGGAACCGGTGGGCCAGCAGCCCAAAGGGGTTGTTGAATAAATAGCAATAAAAACAGCATGCCTGTTACAAAGAATTTTTTATACAAGAGCCGGCGTATAGGTTTCATTATAGTAGGTTTTTCGGGTGGCAGATTAATGATTGAGTGGGATATTCTTTACTTCCTCTATCAACTTATCATCGGCCTTCAGGGCCCACCAAAGCATTACTGCAAACAGGGTAAAAAAAATGAAGAAAGACGTCATTCCGTATATATCAATCCCGGATATTTTTTCTAGATAATGAATGAACTTCATAAGTAGATATTAGGTAGATTACTAATTATTGTTGTGTAGCAGCTGCTACTGGCATTGCTTTTATATCAGTTCCCATTCTTTGCAAATAGGCAATCATAGCAACTATTTCGCGGTTAGCCGGCGTTTTAATTTTATCGGCTGCCAATTTGGTTCTGATGGTTTCGGCCTGTTGCATTAGATCCTTATTAGCTACCCGATCGTATCCCTCGGGATAAGGCACTCCTAATCTCTGCATAGCTCGAATTTTTGCAGGGGTAGAAGCCGTGTCTATTGGATCATCTAACATCCAGGCATACGCAGGCATAATACTTCCCGGGCTCATGCTTTGCGGCTCCAGCATATGGTTATAATGCCAGCTATCAGGATATTTATTTCCTATACGAGCCAAATCGGGCCCCGTTCTTTTGCTACCCCATTGAAAAGGATGATCATATACAAATTCTCCTGCCTTACTATATTCCCCATAACGCGCCACTTCATCACGAAAAGGACGAATCATCTGAGAGTGACAAACATAACAGCCGTTAGAAATATACAAATCTCTACCTTGTAACTCAAGAGGCGAATAGGGCTTAACTGATGTGATAGTAGGGATATTGCTCTTTATTAAAAATGTAGGAATCAGTTCTAATAATCCGCCAATGGCAACTAATATAAAACTGAATACCAGCATTTGAACCGGACGTCTTTCAATCCACTTATGCCAGTATTCTTTTCCGTGTACAACCGTATCAGCTGAAAGTGGCGCTGCCTGTGCTTCTTCGTTTGCCAGTAAGCTTCCGGCAGCTACCGTTTTTGCTATGTTATATACCAAGATAAACATGCCTATCAAATACAGCAATCCACCGATGCTTCGTACGATATAGAGTGGAATAATATGGGTTACCGTTTCCATAAACTGAAATGCCAATGTTCCTTCTGGAGTAAATTGCTTCCACATCATAGCCTGGGTGAATCCAGCCCAATACATCGGAATAGCATATAACACGATGCCTACCGTACCAATCCAGAAATGGGTTCCTGCTAGTTTCTTCGAATACAAGGGTGTTTGATAAATTCGGGGAATCAGCCAATATAATATGCCGAAAGTGAGAAACCCATTCCATCCCAGGGCACCCACATGCACGTGCGCAATGGTCCAGTCGGAAAAGTGGGAGATGGCATTTACAGATTTAAGACTCAACAGCGGCCCTTCAAATGTAGCCATACCATAACAGGTAATGGCAACCACCATAAACTTCAATACCGGCTCTTCACGCACTTTATCCCATGCACCCCGTAAAGTAAATAACCCATTTAGCATTCCACCCCAAGAGGGGGCAATCAGCATAATACTAAACACCACCCCCAAACTTTGTGCCCAGTCGGGAAGTGCGGTATATAATAAGTGGTGAGGACCTGCCCATATATAAATAAATATCAACGCCCAGAAGTGAATAATAGAAAGCCGATAACTATATACCGGCCGATTGGCAGCCTTAGGCAGAAAATAATACATAATGCCTAAATAAGGCGTAGTTAAAAAGAAAGCCACGGCATTATGTCCATACCACCATTGCACCAAAGCATCCTGCACACCAGCATACCAGCTATAACTTTTAAATAAGCTTACCGGCATTTCAAAAGAATTTACAATATGCAGCATAGCAACCGTAATCCAGGTGGCAATAAAAAACCAAATGGCAACATACAAGTGCTTTTCGCGACGTTGCAAAATGGTGCCAAACATATTGATACCAAATACCACCCAAATTAATGTAATGGCAATGTCAATCGGCCATTCCAGTTCGGCATATTCTTTTCCGGTTGTATATCCTGCCAGCAAAGTAACTGCGGCTGATACAATAATTAACTGCCAACCCCAAAAATGAATGG
>JBIINW010000293.1:0-2767 GCA_044337245.1 Sediminibacterium sp.
CAATGATGGGGTAGGATTAGAGAATGGAAATTATGCTGCCTTTATGGAAAGTTTGCATAATAACCTGGTACATTATTATATGATGGCGCACTATTGCTTGCCCTGGCTAAAAAAATCAACCGGGGCGGCTATAGTAAATATTGTGTCCAAAACTGCAGAAACTGGCCAGGGGGGTACTTCTGCCTATGCTGCTGCCAATGGGGGAAGAAGTGCCTTAACCCGGGAGTGGGCAGTGGAATTACTGAAATATGGCATTCGGGTAAATGGGGTGGTGGTGGCTGAATGTTTTACACCTGCTTACCAAACCTGGATAGCTACTTTACCGGACCCCGAAAACAAATTAAAAGAAATTAATCAGCGTATACCTTTGGCTAACAGAATGACTACACCCGAAGAGCTTGCAGCTGCTGTTCTATTCTTACTTTCTCCGGTTTCTTCTCACACCACCGGACAATTATTGCATGTGGATGGAGGATATGTACATCTAGATCGTGCGCTTGCCAACGCTTAGAGGTATTGAAAAAAAATGTACGTTTGTAGCCTAAAACTACTGCACATGAAAAAAACGATTGGCGTTGTATTAGTATTGTTGCTGGCTTGCAACAAGAACAGCAACCAACATTCAATTATTGTACCCGATGTTATTCAGGCTGAAAAACGGAGAGGTAATATTACGGGAGCGATTCAAATAATCGATTTGGATGGCAAGTTATTACAGGATGCCAGTGGGGTTACTGTTTCTATTGAACAAAGTACTGTTTCAACGAAAACACAAGCTAATGGACGATGGACTTTAGATTCAATTCCTTTCGGAACCTATGATATTTCTATTTCCAAGACCGGCTATGGTATCGCAAAAATTATGGGCGTTTATCACGCAGCCACTAATAATGCAACTACCACGATTGGGAAGTCAAAAACAATTAATCAGGTTTCTTCTATTGAGGTTACTGAGCTAAAAGCTAAAAAAACTACTGATGTGAATCCTAGCTTGGCAAGTTTGATTGCTAGTGGATTGGCGGAGGATGGTTTTATTTTCGATCCTGTTTTCAATAGCCCTACTCCTGGAGAAAAGAAAATTCGGTTATTCTTTAGCAATACTGCTGATGTAAGTACTACCAATTATGTAGTAACAGAAAAGCAAAAATATTCAGGAGGATCTAATGAGAGCGAAAATTATAATTTTGGGTTAAGTTGGTTTGTGTCTAATGGGTTTCAGCCCGGGCAAACGGTTTACGTGAAAGCATTTGGGGATGGATATGGCGATGATGATTATGATGATCCCATTTCCGGACTATCCATTTTCCCTAGCTTGGCTGCAAAAGGATCACCCGTAACATCCTTTGTGTTACCAATGAAATAACTTATTTGGTTTGAAATAGAAAAGTCATTCGCCTTGGTGAATGACTTTTTTTATTTACATTAGTTCTGCATTTGCCTATCACCCATCAATTAATTATATGTATATGAGAAAATCGATTATTTATTTTGGTTACTTACCGCTTTTTTTCGCATTACTTTTTTTGCCACAAAGGGCTGTATTCAGTCAAACGAATTCGGTTATCAATGAAATTATAAGGGAGGGAACGGAAAATTCTCAACTTACAAAGCTCGCTCATGAACTGATTGATCAGATAGGTCCTCGTTTAGTAGGTACCCCTCAAATGCAGCAGGCGAACGATTGGGCGGTTAACCGATACGCCGGATGGGGAATAAATGCGCGCAATGAGGCTTGGGGTAAATGGAAAAGCTGGGAGCGTGGCATAACCCATATGGATATGGTGAGTCCGCGAACGCACACGATTGAGTGCACCCAACTCGCCTGGAGTCCGGCAACGCCTAAAAAAGGAGTAACCGGGGAAGTGGTGGTGCTGCCCGATTTAGCCGATTCTGTGGCATACAGTGCCTGGATGAAAACCGTGAAGGGAAAGTTGGTAATGATTTCTATGCCTCAACCCACTGGAAGGCCGGATGATAACTGGCAGGAATTTGCTTTAAAGGAATCGATTGATAAAATGAAAAAAGAGCGGGCTGCTTTTAGTGATGCCTGGAAAAAGCGCATAAGTAAAACGGGCTTTAGCAATAAACAATTGGTTCAACAATTAGAACAGGCCGGTGCGGTAGCAATATTAACGAGTAACTGGTCGAGCGGATTTGGGGTAGATAAAATTTTCAGTGCCTCCACCAAAAAAGTACCAACGTTGGATGTTGCTTTGGAGGATTATGGGTTGTTATATCGCCTAGCTGAATCTGGCACTACTCCGGTAGTAAGTTTACAATGTACTTCCCGGCACGGAGATCCTATTCCTGTTTACAATACCTTGGCTGAGATGAAAGGGAACGAGAAGGGCGGTGAATATGTTATGTTGTCTGCTCATTTTGATAGTTGGGATGGTGCTACGGGGGCTACTGATAATGGAACAGGTACTTTGATTATGATGGAGGCTATGCGAATTTTAAAGAAAGTGTATCCAAATCCTAAGCGAACCATTTTAGCAGGTCATTGGGGCAGTGAAGAGCAGGGATTAAATGGATCTAGGGCATTTGTAGAAGATCATCCCGAAGTGGTAGATAATTTACAGGCATTGTTTAACCAGGATAATGGAACCGGAAGGGTAGTTAATTTGTCGGGACAAGGATTTCAGCAAGCGGGTACTTTTTTAACTCGCTGGTTAGCGGCCGTACCGGATACTATGAAAAATCGGATTAAGACCAATTTTCCGGGTGCTCCGGGTGGTGGGGGAAGTGATTTTGCTTCATTTGTTGC
>JBIINW010000097.1:0-10049 GCA_044337245.1 Sediminibacterium sp.
CCCATTATTTATAAGTTGATTTTCAATAAAGGAAATACAACATCCAACAGCGATCCATCCTGATCTATGCAAAGCAAATCAATTTCTCCGGGCTTACTCTCTTTGCCTGTGCTGGTTGGCGCTCTCGGGTTTTTTGTAGATATTTTCGATTTGCTTTTATTTTCCATCATCCGAAAACCCAGTCTACAATCACTGGGCCTCAGTCCCGATCAGGTATTGCACAGTGGAGAGCTGATTATTAGTGTACAGATGATTGGACTAACCGTGGGAGGAATTGCCTGGGGAATTATGGGGGATAAAAAAGGCAGACTTAGTGTTCTCTTCGGATCTATATTACTCTATTCATTGGCTAATATTGCTAACGGCATGGTGCAAACCGTTCCCCAATATGTACTCGTTCGTTTTATTGCCGGTGTGGGTTTAGCAGGAGAACTCGGGGCTAGCATTACCCTGGTTACTGAAATGTTGCCCAAACATAAAAGAGGATTAGCCGCCACCATTATTGCTACCACAGGTGTTTGTGGTGCCTTGGTAGCTTTTTTAGTGTACAACCTGTTTCAAGATTGGCGGCTTTGTTACTACATCGGTGGGGGGTTAGGATTTTTATTGTTGTTTTTACGGGCGAATATGATGGAAAGCGGCTTATACAATACCGTAAAAGAAACAGCAACCAGGCGCGGAGACTTTAGGATGTTGATCAACAATCGCCCTCGATTTATGCGATACCTGCGCGGGGTGTTGATAGGCTTTCCTGTATGGTTTGTAATTGGCGTGTTGATTACCTTTTCCGATCAGTTTGGAAAAGAAATGGGAATCGCCGGGGTTGATCCGGCAAAGGCAATTTTTTATCAATACATCGCAATCGGACTAGGCGATATCTGTGCGGGATTGCTAAGTAATTATTTGCAAAGCAGAAAAAAGGCACTTTGGGTGTTCTATGTTATCCTGATAAGTGCGGTTTTCCTCTTTTTCTGGCAGTCCCAAGGTTGGGGAACCTTGTTTACAATGTATTGGATTTGCGCGGTTTTGGGATTTGGATCTGGCATCTCTGTTTTATACATAACGATGTCGGCGGAGCAATTTGGTACGAATCTTCGAGCAACAACAGCCATATCCATCCCCAACGTGGTTAGGGGATTATTGCCCCTGATTATTCTATTACAAAAGTTGCTGCAACAGTTTACTCATAGTTATCTGCAGGCAGGAATGATTTGTGCGATTTTAGTTTTATCGCTGGCCATATGGGCTTTAGTCTATACCAAAGAAACCTATGGCAGGGACATGGATTTTATTGAAACCTGATGGGTATGCCACTACTGCTGTATTCTTTTTTGCGTATTTTAATTGAAAGTATTTCGTAAGTTTATTGCTACACTAAATAGTTTGTATGAGTCAAAAGCAAGTTTCGATATTTTCTATCCCTGTATTGGTGGCAGCCCTGGGATATTTTGTTGATGTATATGATTTGTTGTTGTTTAACATTGTTCGGGAACCTAGTTTAGAGGGTGTTGGACTAGAACTAAGCAATAAAGCGGCTGTGTTGGCTGCCAGCACAAAAATTATAAACTGGCAAATGATTGGTTTGTTGATTGGAGGGGTGTTGTGGGGTACTCTCGGAGATAAAAAAGGACGACTGAGTGTATTATTTGGTTCTATTGCCTTGTATTCGGTGGCCAATTTTATTACGGGTTATGTACAAACCGTAGATCAATATGCCCTTCTTAGATTTTTGGCCGGTATCGGATTGGCGGGAGAACTCGGTGCCGGAATTACATTGGTTAGTGAACTGTTGCCCAAAGAAAAAAGAGGGGTAGGTACTTCTTTGGTAGCCGGAATCGGATTATTCGGTGCGGTTTTCGCATATTTTATTTACAAGTTCACCAACGACTGGAGAATCTGCTATAAAATTGGAGGGGCATTGGGTATAGGATTACTGTTACTGCGTATCTCGGTTGCCGAAAGTGGCATGTTTAAAGAAGCAAAAGAAAAAGGGGTTTCCCGAGGCGATTTTAGTATGTTTTTTAATAACTCCCACCGGTTTAAAAAATATATATTGGCCATCCTCATTGGGCTGCCTACTTGGTATGTTATCGGCATATTGGTAAACTTCAGTAACCGCTTTGCCGGTGAATTATATGGGGCCAATCATATTGATAGTGGAAGGGCTATTATGTTTGCTTATGTAGGTATAGCAATCGGCGATATTGCTATTGGTTTAGTAAGTCAGGCATTTAAAAGTCGTAAAAAAGCTTTATTAAGTTTTTACGGATTATCCATATTGGGTCTTTTGTTCTATTTCAGTTCGTTTAATTCGAGCGACAGCACGATGTATGCCATCTGCGGTTATTTGGGATTCAGTACCGGCTTCTGGGCCATTTTTGTGACCATGGGTGCCGAACAATTTGGTACTAATCTTCGGGCAACGGCTGCCACCACTATTCCTAATATGGTGAGAGGTGCTTTGCCGTTGATCAACTGGATGTTTTTAGACCTATTTCAAAAAGCATGGGGATTTAGTTTAAGTTCCAGCGGAATGATAACCGGTGCCATTGTGATGGGTATTACATTGGTGGCCTATTATTTTACTGAGGAAACTTTTCATAAAGACCTGAATTATATAGAAACATAACGGGTGGGGTTTATAGGTTGATGGCCATCCTCTTGGGATATTTAGTTACTGAAGCACTACTTTTACATTTCATACGCCGGAATTCATGAAGTTTTTAGTGATTCGTTTTTCATCCATCGGGGATATTGTGCTAACTACACCCGTTATCCGATGTTTGCACCAACAAGTGCCCGGTGCAGAAATTCATGTGCTTACCAAACAACAGTTTCGTGGAATTTTTGCGGCCAACCCCTATGTGCATCGCATTATCGAATTGGGCTACAGCAAAGAATTGATGATGCATCAACTAGAAACGGAGGGGTATGATGCCATTATTGATTTACATCACAATTTACGTACCTGGCAAATCAAGCGCGCGCTAAAAGGAGTTCCTTCCTTTAGTTTTCCAAAACTCAACTGGCAAAAATGGTTATTAACTGTGGCCAAGATTAACCGCCTGCCAGCTGTGCATATAGTTGACCGATATCTACAAACCGTTCGATCTTTTGGGGTAGTGAATGATGGTAAGGGGCTGGACTATTTTATTCCGGATAATGAGCAGGTTCGTTCGGATGAGATTCCATTCTCCCATCAAATGGGGTATATCGGTATGGTAATCGGGGCTGCACATGCCACCAAGCAGATGCCGGTAAAGCACTGGATAGAACTTTGTAGCCGCATTTCTTTTCCAATTGTTTTACTGGGCGGAAAAGAGGATCAGGTAAATGGGGTGGCAATTGCAGCTATCGACCCCATTAAAATATACAATGCTTGTGGTAAATTTTCATTGGCCGAGAGTGCCGATTTAGTTAAGAAGGCCCGATTGATTATTACCCATGATACCGGTTTAATGCATATTGCAGCGGCTTTTTATAAGCCCATCATTAGCATTTGGGGCAATACAGTTCCCGCATTTGGTATGACGCCGTATTATGGAACCCAGCCAGTTCCCGAACGCCGAGCAGAAGTTGAACTCAACTGCCGTCCTTGCAGTAAAATTGGCCACGAACGATGCCCAAGAGGTCATTTTAATTGTATGGAAAAACAAAACCTACCCCAAATACAGCAATGGATACAGGAATTGATGGAAACTAAATAACAGACAGTACCTGTATAAAAAAACCCGCCGAATAGGCGGGTTCTCACTGATTGATCAGCTATTTTATAAAGTTTTCAGCACTTCATTCATACTTCTAACTGCTTCTGCACTTTTATTGAACATTGCCTGCTCGTTTTCGGTTAATTCCAGCGGTAGAATTTTCTCCCAGCCATTCTTACCAATAACAACCGGAACGCCTAAACAAATATCAGACTGCCCATATTCGCCATTCAAACTCACGCAGCAGGTAAAGAGTTTTTTCTCATCCCGCACAATGCTTTCAACCAGGGCGGCACCAGCGGCCCCCGGGGCATACCAGGCAGAAGTGCCCAGTAATTTAGTAAGGGTTGCACCTCCTACCATGGTATCCGAAACAATTTGCTCCTGCTGTGCAGTGGAAAGAAATTGGGTAACCGGAATGCTATTCCAGGTTGCTTTACTAATCAGGGGAATCATGGTAGTGTCGCCATGGCCGCCGATTACTATTGCATTTAGGTCACTTGGGCTGCAAGCCAGGTGCTGACTTAACTGATATTTGAATCTTGCACTATCCAATGTGCCTCCCATACCAATGATACGGTTTTTAGGAAGCCCGGTACTGGTAAGTGCCAGATACGTCATGGTATCCATCGGATTGCTGATTACGATAATGATGGCATCCGGTGAGTATTGCAAAATGTTTTGTGTAACGCCTTTTACAATACCGGCATTGGTACCAATCAATTCTTCTCTCGTCATACCCGGTTTGCGGGGAATACCGGAAGTAATTACTACTACATCCGACCCAGCAGTTTTTGCATAATCATTGGTGCTTCCGGTAATGCGGGTATCAAAACCCAGCAGGGTAGCGGTTTGCATCATGTCTTGTGCCTTACCTTCGGCGAGACCTTCTTTAATGTCTAATAAAACCAGGTCATCGGCCAGTTGGGCACGGGCAATATTATCGGCAGTGGTAGCTCCTACGGCTCCGGCACCTACAACAGTAATTTTCATAAGCAGATATTGATTGAGTGAATTTTTTTACTCGGCAAAGTTAGTATTTGGCAGGATGTTATGCAGTAAAAAACGCAAAAACAATGTTATTTTCTTTGTAAAAAAGCCAATAATTCGCCAATTACAAAAGGGTGATCAGGCACCGACCAGTACTGCACTAGTTTTCGATTGGCATCATATACCGCTACAAAGGGGGTATAGCTAATAGAATAGTAAGGCGCAATAAAATAGCGTATGTCTCTGCCCACTAACACATTTTGAAATAAATTCAGGTGGTATTTTTTACTGAAGGCGCTCAGCTCATCTACTGTTTTATAAGCAGCCATTACCAACAAGGTATTTTGCAAACTGTCTGAATGGCGAATCAGTTGCTCTGTAGTTTCCAAACAATGTCCGCATTCCGGTGAAAAATAGATCAGGGTGTAATAGGGATAATTATACGCGGAGCTGCTGCTGTATTTGCTGCTATCAGTTAGTAATAATTCAAATGCTGGCAGTTGCTTATTTTTTAAAAAGGGAGGAATGGTATCCTGACCCATAGTTTGTGTACCTGTGTGCAATAGAAAACTTACAATCAGCAAACGCAACGCATTCATGATAAAAATTATGAGGGGGGATTGGATTTTAGTTGCTCCATCATTCGCAATTCTTTGGCATCCTGTAAAAATTCAGAGGCGAAGATGAATTTGTTCAGCAGTTCGTTTTTGCTGAATATGATATCTTTATTGCTGCCTTCCCATTGTTTGCGACCCTGGTGTAAATAAATAATATGGTCGCCAATTTCCATCACACTATTCATGTCGTGCGAAACAACAATCGTAGTAATGTTATACTCACGGGTAATTTCTTGAATTAGTTTATCAATTACCATCGAAGTTTGCGGGTCGAGGCCCGAATTGGGCTCATCGCAAAACAAATATTGGGGATTCATTACAACTGCCCTGGCAATGCCTACCCTTTTCTTCATGCCCCCGCTGATTTCTGCCGGATATTTTTTATGTGCATCCTTGAGATTTACTCGTTCCAGCACCTCGGAAGCCCGCTTTCTTTTTTCGGCTATAGTCCACTTGGTAAACATATTCAGCGGAAATAATACATTCTCTTCAACCGTCATCGAATCAAACAAAGCCGTTCCCTGAAACAGCATGCCAATTTGCTGTCGAAGCAATTTGCGCTCGTCTTGCTCCATCTCTAGCATGTTCTTTCCATTAAAGTGAATTTCCCCTTTTTCCGGGGTAAATAAACCAACCATGCACTTGGTTAGCACAGTTTTTCCACTGCCACTAGTTCCAATTATCAGGTTGCATTTGCCGGCTTCCATCACCGCACTAATATCTTCGAGAATGACTCTTTCTCCAAAACTTTTGTATAAATGCTTTACCTCAATCATGATGGTTAGGTTGAATAAAAACTGACCCTTACGCGTAAGTATCTAATAAAGCTACTATAAAATTTGTAATCGAAGTAAATCATCCAATGTATCGCGACGACTGATTAATCGGGATGTTCCATTTTCAATTAACACCTGCGCTGGTTTAAAGCGAGCATTGTAATTGCTAGCCATTTCGTAGCCATAAGCACCGGCATTATAGAATACCAGATAGTCGCCCTCTCTGATTTCTGCCAGCGCCCTGTTTTCGGCAAACTGATCGGTTTCGCAAATGTTTCCGGTAATGGTATATGTTTTTTCTGCAGCGTTGGGATGGCTGATATTCTTGATGCGATGGTAGGCATCGTAAAACATAGGTCTGATCAAGTGATTAAAACCGCTGTTGATCCCGGCAAACAAAATTTGCCCACTTTGTTTCAATACATTTACCTGAGTAATCAAGTAGCCACATTCACTCACTAAAAACTTACCAGGCTCAAACCAAATTTCCAGCTGCTTGCCAAATTTTTCTTTAATTTCTGCTTGTATTTCGGCGGTTTTCCTACCCAGTTCATTGAGGTCGGTACCGGTTTCATTATCCCGGTAGGGAACTTTAAATCCACCACCCAAATCGATACATTTTAATTCGGGGAAATTCGGAATCAGGTCAATTAATAGCTGGGCAACCTGTAGAAAAACTGCTACGTCTTTTATTTCACTGCCCGTGTGCACATGTAAGCCAGAGATTTGGAGGTTATGGGTTTTTACCAGGTCTAATACAAGCTGGACATCTTCAAGCGGAATTCCAAATTTGCTTTTTTCGTGACCGGTAGAAATTTTTAAGTTGCCCCCTGCCATAATGTTTGGGCGTAGGCGGATGCCCACCGGATAGGAATGGCCAAATCGAGCTCCAAATTTTTCTAGGTTGCTCAGGCTGTCTATATTAATATGGATTCCCAATTCAGTAGCGGCTACAATTTCTTCAAAAGCTATCCCATTGCTGGTATATAATATGTTGTTGGGTGAACAACCTGCCTGAATTGCCAGATATGCTTCATTAATAGAGCTGCAATCAATTCCACAGCCCAGATTTTTAATCAGCCGAAGAATATTTACATTGGTTAGTGATTTACAAGCATAAAAAAATCGGGTAGAGGCTGGGTTAAAAGCGGCCTGTAATAATTGGTATTGTTCAGCAATTTTTTCTCCATCATATACATACAGGGGAGTTGAAAATTCGTCGGCTAATTGCCGCAATACCTCATCAGAAAGGGGTTTGAACATATGCGAATATACTATACTTGTAGGGAGGATGCGAACCTGAGATTATGCTTCAGCCGGTGGTTGGGGAGTTTCATCAGCCTCAGCCTGCGTTGTGTCTATGTTAGATTCTTCCGTTGACAAGGTTTCTTCCGTTGGCAACTCTTCATCAGCCTTTGTTTCTTCGGCAACTGGCCAATCCGTAAAGTCTTCGGGCTTTACTACCGTTGCTTCTACTATCTGATCTGCCAACACTTCTTTTATTTCAGGCAAATCTCCGGATGAGTTGATGCCAAAATAATCCATGAAATTTTGTGAAGTTGCATACACCAAGGGTCTTCCAGGCAGATGTTCATTTCTACCGCTGATGATGATCAGTTCTTTTTCCAATAGTTTTTGAATACTGTAATCACTATTCACACCCCGAATTGCTTCAATCTCTCCTTTTGTAATAGGTTGCTTATAGGCGATAATGGAAAGGGTTTCCAGAGCAGCATTGGAAAGCCGCTTTAAAAATTTATCTCCATTCAATTGCGCGATAGTGGGATGGTATACCGATTTTGTTAAAAACTGCCAGCCACCTCCGCTTTGTTTTACTTCGAACGGATAAAATTCTGCACTGTATTTTTCACGAATACCATCAAGTGCTGCATCTATTTGTTCAATGGTAGCCCTTTCCTCCATAAATCCAAAAGCATTGTTAATCAGTTCCAGAATGTCGGCAGCAGTAAGCGGCTTTTCGCTGGCAAAAATTAATACTTCTATGTGGGGTATAATCTGACTAAGCTCCATGGTAGGTTGATAAGGTATCCGGGTAAAAGGGTTACTACAATCAGGAGCCCTGCAATGCAGCGGCACCACTTACTATCTCGGTTAATTCGGTAGTAATGGCAGCCTGTCTTGCTCTGTTGTAACTTATTTTTAAAGATTTCAGTAATTCGTTGGCATTATCACTGGCCTTATCCATGGCCGTCATGCGAGCACCATGTTCACTGGCATTGCCATCTAATACCGCCTTGTACAATTGTGTATTTAATATCTTGGGCATCAATTCGGCAATCAACTGATCTTTTGCAGGCTCAAAAATAAAGTCCGACTTTTTTTCGCCAGCCTTTTTGGCAACCTTTGGTATTGGTAAAAATCTTTCTGCCACAAATCGCTGGGTGCCGGCATTTTTAAATTCACTGTATACTAATTCTACCGCATCAAATTCCTTGCTTTCAAAAGCAATCATCGCGGCAGCAGCTGCTTCCTGCACCTGAGAAAAACTGAGCTTTAGATAAATATCTTTAAAACGGGCGTCGGTTTTATATCCGGCTTTCGTCATGCCTTCCCATCCTTTTTTGCCAATATTCCAAATAGTAATGTTACCCTTTTTGTGTTGGGAAGCATATTTTTCGGCAATCGTAGCTTTTGCTAACTTAATAAGATTGGCATTATATCCTCCACACAAACCACGGTCGCTGGTAATAACAATCAGCAACACTTTTTCAATTGTTCTTTCCTCCGCTAGTTTAATGGCAACCCCTCCATCTAAATTACTCACAATATTGCTTAGCATTTCCTGCAACTTATTGGCATAAGGCCTCATCTGGGTAATCGCATCCTGTGCTCTGCGCAACTTGGCAGCACTCACCATTTTCATGGCTTTGGTAATTTGCTGAGTGCTCTGTACACTTTTAATCCGATTCCGTACTTCTTTTAACTGACCTGCCATATATAAATAATTTCAATGTTTATAGTCTGGAAATGGGCCCCTTTAATTGGCTCTATTGTTTGCCTCATTTGTTTGGGCTGCAAAACTAACCAAAACGAGGTGAAATTCCATTGATATGTGCAAAAATACCAGCGATTCAGCTGGAAAAATGTTCCCAGTAGCTGCCATTACAACCGGTAAGTGAGTCCTAATCCATTCGCACTAACCCCCCACTGCACTTTTTTCGCTTCCTCGTGAATGGCTTTACCGTTCTTCTGGTGCGCAAAGTATTGTACCAGATCTAAAACCAATAAAAAACTCCCCTGAATTACCAAACTATTCCCAAATCCGATATTCCGATCGTTTTGCAGCCGCAGTCCTTTCTCTTTCATATATAAACCCGTCATAATGTATGCTACATCCAGTCCGGAATTCAATAATAGCAGTTTTTCAACCGTTTTTTGTTCCTGTAGCAGGTCAGCCGGAGTAATTTGTTGCCTAAGTTGCATTTTCAGGGCCCAAATACCCAATCCTGCAATTGCCAGATTAACGGTATTCCAATAAGCATTCATTTGATGCAGGTAACGGCTACTTCCGGTGGTATTGGTGGCAGAAATGGCTCCCTGAACAATATTGGCAGCGGCCCAAGATCCCAGCACATACAAATGATTTTGATTGATGGTTAGCCTCCGCTTGTTTAGCGAGTCCCAAACATTACTTTGAGCCTTTACAAACGGAGTAATCAGCAGAAAGCAGCAAACAAAAGAAATAGTTGAACAGCGCATAAATATGTTAAGTTTTACGATAAATCTAGTTGCTAAACCCCGATTGCCTAAGTATGGTGCCAAATTGTTTACCTTTGACGGCTCAAAAAAGAAGTGTCAAATTGTCGTTTCGGGCAATTCAGCACCTTTTTTGGCTATACTATTGAATCTATCAACGAATTAAAAAATATGTTCAAATTTATCTCAAAGTTATTGGGCGGCAGCAAAAGTGAAAAAGATGTTCAGAAAATAATGCCTGT
>JBIINW010000098.1:0-10045 GCA_044337245.1 Sediminibacterium sp.
GACAAAAAATGGGATTTTGTTCAAAATTGCCTACAAGGGGCTAAGATATTGACAATTGGTGAGTTATGGGGACAAATCTAGGGGTATGGGGATGGGGGATATTAAAACACTCTAACGATATTAAATTTATTTACAATACCAAGAATTATTAGATGATCCAGCTTGGAAAACTTTTACTTACAAACTTCACAATTACTTCGAACTGTAGATTGGATTGCTACTTGTTAAAAATGGGTATTAAATGCTGGAACTGACTCTTATAAAAAGAGACAGTTAAATAAATAAGTTTGTCCTTCGCAAAGGCGCGCAGTACTCCAAAGGCGCACTCCGCTAGTAACAGAGATTTGGAAAAAGATTTTCCTTAAAAAAGCCGCGCAGTACGCCAGAGGCGCACTTCGCTAGGAAAGTGATTTTCCTCCCAATCACACTCACACTCACACCCACGCTGTTCTTACCCGTAGTATTCCATCCGTAACTCCTGCACCCGCTTATCTTCCATGTACTCATCAAAAGTAGTGAGTCGATCAATAATGCCTCTGGGAGTTAATTCGATAATTCGGTTGGCCACCGTTTGTATAAACGTATGATCGTGAGAAGTAATTAATACTACACCGGGGAAAGTTTGACAGCCCTCATTAAAACTTTGAATACTCTCCAGATCGAGGTGGTTGGTGGGCTGGTCGAGAATTACCATATTGGGATTCTGTAACATCATCCGGCTAACCATACAACGAACCTTCTCTCCCCCACTCAATACGTTCGTCTTCTTTTGCACATCATCACCACTGAACAACATTTTGCCTAAAAAGCCCCGAATAAAGGGCTCATCGGCATCGGTAACATGCGGCGGAACATACTGACGTAACCAGTCCATCAAACTCAACGGATCTTGAAAAAACTCTTGATTCTCGAGTGGCAAATACGCCTTTGTAATGGTAGTACCCCACTCAAACTTACCCGAGTCGGCAGTTGCATGACCATTAATAATTTCAAAAAAATGAGTTACCGCCAGCGGATCTTTACTCAGCAAGGCAATTTTATCTCCCTTATTTATACTGAAATTTACTTTTTCGAATAATTTTCTTCCATTCACGCTTTTACTCAACTGCTCTACATTCAATATCTGATTACCCACTTCTCGCAATGGCTGAAAAATGATGCCGGGATATTTCCGGTTAGAAGGTTGAATATCTTCAATCACCAACTTCTCCAACGCCTTCTTTCGCGAAGTAGCCTGCTTACTTTTAGAGGCATTGGCAGAGAATCGGGCTATAAAGTCGAGCAATTCTTTGCGCTTATCTTCATTCTTTTTATTCTTATCACTAATCTGCCGGCTAATCAACTGAGACGACTCGTACCAGAAAGTATAGTTTCCGGTAAACACTTTAATCTTACTCCTATCTACATCCGCCACATGCGTACACACGGTATCTAAAAAGTGACGATCGTGACTCACCACCAACACAATATTTTCGTAATCGGCCAGAAAATTCTCCAGCCAGCCGATGGTTTCAATATCCAATCCGTTTGTAGGCTCATCTAATAACAGGATATCCGGATTGCCGAACAACGCCTGTGCCAACAATACCCGCACTTTATAGTTAGAAGGGATATTTTTCAACTGCATCTGGTGCATATCTTCTGATACCCCTAAACTGCTCAATAAGCTGCCGGCATTGCTCTCGGCTTCGTAACCGCCCATTTCACCAAACTCTCCTTCCAGTTCTCCGGCTTTCATTCCATCTTCCTCAGTAAAATCTTCCTTGGCATAGATGGCATCTTTTTCATGCATCACTTTCCATAATCGCTGATGACCCATCAGTACCGTATTCATCACGGAAGTTTCATCAAACTCAAAATGGTTCTGCTTTAATACCGCCATCCGTTCACCGGGAGTGATTTCTATGGTGCCTTTATTGGGCTCAATCTCTCCGCTGAGTATTTTTAAAAAAGTAGATTTTCCGGCACCATTGGCTCCAATTACCCCGTAGCAGTTTCCCTTTACGAAGTTGATATTCACCTCATCGAACAATACCCTTTTACCAAATGCCAGGGTAATATTTCTTACACTAATCATAATTCAATAGCTGTTTTCGCGGCAAAAGTACGATTTAGCAGTCGATTACTGGCCAGGAATCACGATTTTAGGGGCTTTAACAATTGATTTATTGAGAAATTTGTAATTTTGATTATCCTTTTTACCTTATGAAACCCAAACAACCAACCAACCCATCCAGCCGTGCATTAGCGCGCCGCGAATTTCTTCAAAATATTTCCCTGGCCACACTGGCCGTTTGTGGCGCCCCATTTACATCCCTTACCGCCAGGGATGTTGCCGATTTGCAGGATGACGTAGTAATGCGCTTTGCCGTTGCTTCCGATATCCATTACGGGCAACCTGCCACCGCTTATCGCGAAATGACGCAAACAGTTTTGAAACAGTTGAATCGTTTCCACCTCGATTTTCCATTAGAATTTTGCGTTTTCAATGGCGACCTGATTCACAATGAGCCTCCCCTGCTTACGCAAATAAAAAATGAGTTCATGCAGCTGAGCATGCCTTGGTACGTTACTCGGGGAAATCACGATATGGTTACCGCTAAAGATTGGATAGACACTTTTGGGTATCCACTTAATCATACCGTAACCCACCAGCAATCGCTGCTGATTTTGGGCGACACCAGCAATGAGAAAGGCACTTATCTCTCTCCTGATCTAGTCTGGTTAAAAAAGCAGCTAGACAAAGGCAACAAACACAAACATATTTTTCTGTTTTTACATATTCCTCAGGCACCCTGGACGCCCAATTCGGTAGATACCCCGGCCTTTTTTGAAACGATTAAAGGCTATCCTAATCTACGGGCAGTATTTCATGGCCACGAGCATGATCAAGACGGATTCCGAACCGAAAGTGCCATCCCTTTTATTTTTGATGCGCATGTAGGCGGCAATTGGGGAACTCCTTATCGTGGATTTAGGGTGGTAGAATTACTCAAAAACAACAGCTTTGTTTCTTACATGATGAACCCAAGTGAGAAGTTGAAAGAAGAAAAGTGGAAGATTTATTCCTAATGTACTTTACCAATTACTGCGGGCGCTAACTGGCGTATCCAACGTATCTATCCGCCCACTCAGATACTGATAATAAGCAGTAATGGCGATCATGGCAGCATTATCGGTGCAATATTCAAAAGCAGGTACATAGGTTTTCCAGCCCTTTTCTTTTCCTAATTCCTGTAAGGCTTTCCGTAAGCCACTATTAGCACTTACTCCTCCGGCGATACATATCTCTTTCACCCCCGTTTGCTCAACAGCCAGTTGAACATTCCTCATCAGCATGGTTACAATAGTATGCTGCACCGAAGCACAGAGATCTGCCAGATGCTGCTCGATAAAATCTGCTGGCTGCTTTTGCAGGAAATACAATACCGAAGTTTTCAAACCACTGAAAGAGAAATTGAGTCCGGGCACCCGAGGACGCGCAAACTGAAATGCCAGCGGATTTCCCGATTGAGCATATTTATCTACGAGTGGTCCACCCGGATAGGGCAAGCCCAAGAGTTTGGCAATTTTATCAAAAGCCTCTCCAGCCGCATCATCAATGGTTTCTCCAATAATTTCTAATTGAAGTGGACTATGCGCGAGCACTAATTGTGTATGTCCGCCACTTACTGTTAAGCAAAGAAAAGGAAAGGAAGGAGGGGTTGATGCAATCAGGTTTGCTAGCACATGGGCCTGCATATGATGCACAGCCAGTAAGGGTTTTTGGAGGGAAAGTGCCAGCGATTTTGCAAACTGGGCTCCCACCAATAAGCTACCAATTAATCCGGGAGCAGCCGTAAAAGCTATAGCATCTAATTGCTGCAAAGCTTCCTGTCTATTCATTTCAGGAAAAGCTTGCACCAAGGCACTATTTACTACCGGAACAATATGCTGCATATGTGCACGACTGGCGAGTTCGGGTACTACCCCACCGTAGAGCTCGTGTACTTTTTGATTGGCAATAAAATTAGAAAGAATCTGTCCATCTCGACAAATAGCCGCAGCGGTTTCGTCGCAGGAAGATTCGATGGCCAGAATGGTTGCAGACATGATTGGGAATGTTCAATTGCCGTGCAAAGGTACAACCAATCTGGTAAGCGAGGTTTACTTGCTGCGGATGGCCACCACCGGATCCATTTTAGCAGCGATGGACGCTGGAATAATTCCGGATGCGATACCCAAAACAATACAAATACTAAGGGCTAAGAAAATGATGTTAGGAGCTATGATAATTGGAAAAGGTAGAAAACTACTTAACGCCAAGGTTAACAACCAAACCATCCCCAAACCGATTAATCCACCAATTACACATAAAAAGGCACTCTCTAAAAGAAACTCAGTAAGGATCGTTCGGCTTTTGGCACCCAAGGCTTTTTTGAGACCAATCTGACTTGTTCTCTCCCTTACGGTAACAAACATTATATTGGCTACCCCAAACGCCCCCACAATCAAGCTAAGACCTGCAATCGCCCAACCGCCTGCAGAAACCTGCCCAAAAAAACTGGTAACCTGTTCGGCAAACATGGCCACATCATTGCATGAAAAATTATCTTCCTGGGTAGGACTGAGTCTGCGAATTTGCCGCATTATTCCTACCAGTTCATCCTGAAGGGCCGCGGAAGGAACTCCGTTTTTGGCCTGCACCATAATGGAAGGACTGTTATTTTCAGGATCGAAAACACTAGCAAAATATCGGTAGGGAACAATTACTGATTGATCAAAATCAAAGCCCCCTACTAAACTTTGTCCCTGCTTTTTTACAACTCCCTCAATTAATAATCGCTTACCATTGTAACCAAGAGGTTTTCCAATGGCCTTTTCCGGACTACCATATAATTCAGTAGCTACTTTGTTACCAACAACACAAACAGGGGTTCCCCTTTCGAAGTCGGCTTCCGATAGATAGCGGCCATCTGAGATATCGATAGTTTGAATTTTATTAAAATCCTCTGTAGGGCCATACAAATTGATGTTTGAGAGGATATTGTCTTTATAGTCAATATTCACATTGCGGTTAACCATGAAGCAGATAGAAGAGGAAAGTTGACTTTTTTCTTTAATAAATTTCATCTCCTCGTACTTCATGTTAGGACGCTTGAGGTACTTCCACCAGGGGTAATCGGGTCCGCCCGCATAGTTCCATTTATCGATATAAATGGTATTATTTCCCAGTGTTTTAATGTCGGTTTGTACTTTTTGTTCCAGACTATTTACGGTAGCCAATACCCCAATTATGCAAAAAATGCCGATAGTAATACCAAATAGAGAAAGAAAAGTACGGAGTTTATTGGCCCATAGTTCCTGTACTGCCATACGAAGGCTGGTAAATAAAATATTCAGCAGTTTAAACATAGTACAAAAATACTACGCCTCCGGATGCAGGGGATAAAAATTATGTAAACGGCAAAAATGCTGTTTAAGCTACCTAAATCAATGAGGGGTATCGGTTGCACAGGTAATAAAGAATACAAAAAGATGGTGGAAAGTGGAAAGAAAAAAAAGCGGAATTACCTTTGGCATTGTATCCTGTAGTATTTTTACACCCAATTGAATAAATCCTCATAATTATGGCATTGAAAAACGTGCTCACTTCTTCGGTTGGTAAAAAATTGGTGATGGGTTTTACCGGTATTTTTCTGATTCTCTTTCTGGTGGTTCATGCGGGGCTAAATGCCTGTATCTGGGCTAACGATGGAGGAGAAATGTTTAATAAAGCCGCCCATTTTATGGGAAGTAATGTGGTACCGCGTATCTTGGAAGTTGGTTTGTTTGGCGGGATTTTTCTGCACATTATTCAGGGATACCTGCTAACCCTCGACAATCGCAGTAAAAGAAGCGTTGGCTATGCAGTAGACTATAGCAAAGGCAGTAAATGGTATAGCCGCAGCATGGCAATTTTAGGAACTATCCTATTGCTTTTCTTCATCCTTCACTGGAAACACTTCTGGGTGCCTTCTCGTTTCACCGGTATTCCTTATGAAGCAACTCTTTCTAATGGACTAAAGGTGCACGATGTGTTTGCCCTCATGAAGGATACTTTTAGTGAAGCCTGGGTAGTAATTGTGTATGTAATCAGCTGTGGTGCCCTCGGATATCACCTGGCCCATGGTTTTCAAAGTGCCTTTAAAACTATAGGTGTGCACAACCGCCGATATCATGCAATGCTTTCGGCCGCGGGTCTGGGATTTTCTATATTAATCTCAGTTCTATTTGCGCTAATGCCAATTAGTATGTACCTCGGATGGGTATGTTAATATTTTCGAATTGTAACGCTATTTATACTTCTACCAAGAACCCCTACAAACTGAAAATTATATGTTAGATGCAAAAATTCCTGCAGGACCCCTGCCCGAAAAGTGGATAGACTATAAAGGACATTGCAAGCTGGTAAATCCTTCCAATAAAAGGAAGTTAGAAGTGATTGTGGTTGGTACAGGATTAGCTGGCGCCTCAGCTGCTGCCTCACTGGCCGAACTGGGCTATCAGGTAAAGGCTTTCTGTTTTCAGGATTCACCCCGCCGTGCCCACTCCATTGCCGCTCAGGGAGGTATCAATGCAGCCAAAAACTATCAGAACGATGGGGACAGTATTTTCCGTCTTTTCTATGATACAATAAAAGGAGGCGACTACCGGGCACGTGAAGCTAACGTGCATCGCCTGGCAGAAGTGAGTGGAAATATCATCGATCAGTGTGTGGCACAGGGGGTTCCCTTTGCCAGAGAATATGGCGGATTGCTCAGTAACCGTTCATTTGGGGGTACACAGGTTCAAAGAACATTTTATGCTGCCGGACAAACAGGTCAGCAATTATTAATAGGTGCCTATCAGGCATTAGAGCGGCAGGTGGCCCTGGGAAATGTGAAAATGTATAGCCGCCACGAAATGCTTGAGCTGGTAACCATAGATGGCAAGGCAAATGGTATAATAGCTCGTGATTTAGTAAGTGGGGAATTAGAGCGCCATTTTGGACATGCAGTATTGCTGTGCACGGGTGGCTATGGTAATGTGTTCTACCTATCTACCAATGCCATGGGTAGCAACGTAACCGCTGCCTGGAAAGCTCACCGCAATGGAGCCCATTTTGCCAACCCCTGCTTTACACAGATACACCCTACTTGTATTCCCGTAAGTGGCGACCATCAGAGTAAACTTACCCTCATGTCGGAATCGCTCCGCAACGACGGTCGTATCTGGGTGCCCGCACAAAAAAATGATACCCGCAAACCCACCGATATTCCTGAAACAGAGCGCGATTATTATCTCGAAAGAAGATATCCCGCCTTCGGTAATCTGGTTCCCCGTGATGTGGCCTCACGTGCAGCAAAAGAAAGATGTGATGAAGGCTATGGAGTAGGTACCAGCAAACAAGCCGTGTATCTTGATTTTGCCGATGCCATAATCCGCTATGGAAAAATTGAAATTAGCAAAGAAGGAAAAAGCAACGTTTCTCAGGAAGAAATCATCTCCCGTGGAAAGGAAGTGGTAAAAGAAAAATATGGTAACCTGTTCGACATGTACGAAAAGATTACCGGAGAAAATCCCTACGAAGTTCCTATGCGTATTTACCCTGCAGTGCACTATACGATGGGCGGACTATGGGTGGACTATGAATTACAAACTTCCATACCCGGTTTATATGCATTAGGGGAAGCCAACTTCTCCGACCATGGTGCAAATAGACTAGGGGCTTCTGCCTTGATGCAGGGACTAGCAGATGGCTATTTTGTTATACCATATACACTCGGTAATAATCTGGCAGATGAGATATACAATAAGCCGATTGCCACCTCCCACCCTGCTTTTGAAGAAGCCGAAAAGAAAGTAAACGAGCGTATACAAAAATTGATGAGCATTCAGGGAACACAAACGGTAGAAAGCTTCCATAAGCGGCTCGGAAAAATTATATGGAATCAGTGTGGTATGGCACGCAGCGAAAGTGGTTTAAAGCAAGCCATCGCCGATGTACAGGCATTAAAAAAAGAATTCTGGAGCGATGTGAGAATACCAGGAGTAGTGAATGGCATGAATCCTGAATTAGATAAAGCCAACCGGGTAGCCGATTTTATCGAACTAGGCGAGCTGATGTGTATAGATGCTTTGAATCGGAATGAAAGCTGTGGAGGTCACTTCCGCGAAGAATACCAAACACCTGATGGGGAAGCTTTGCGGGATGATGCTAACTATATGTATGTAGCAGCTTGGCAGTTTAAAGATGAGCATCAGTGGGAATTACATAAAGAGCCCCTAGTGTACGATGTAATTAAACCTAGCCAAAGAAATTATAAGTAATACCACTAATTGAACACCTAAAAAGATTCCCTGCGGAATCAGATAGTACCATGGAACATTATCACATGAATCTGAACCTAAAAGTCTGGAGACAACCCAATAGCCAAACACCCGGAGCATTTAAGTTATATCGGGTTGAAAACATTTCCTCCGAAATGAGTTTTTTGGAGATGTTTGATGTGCTGAATGAACAATTGATTCGCGATGGGGAAGATCCGATTACTTTCGACCATGATTGTCGTGAAGGTATTTGCGGGTCTTGTTCGATGTATATCAATGGCAAGCCGCACGGACCTTGGGCTGCCAATACAACCTGTCAGTTACATATGCGTGCCTTTCAGGATGGTGATACTATTGTAGTAGAGCCCTGGCGCGCCAACTCTTTTCCGGTTATTAAAGATTTAATGGTAGATCGCAGTGCTTTTGACCGCATCATTCAGGCTGGAGGATATATCAGCGTAAACACAGGTAACGCCGTTGATGGAAATTCGCTGCCTGTTCCTAAAGACCATGCAGACCAAGCCTTTGCAGCTGCTATGTGTATTGGATGCGGAGCCTGTGTAGCTGCCTGCAAAAACAGCAGTGCGATGTTATTCCTCAGTGCAAAGGTTTCACATTTGTCCCTGCTTCCACAAGGAGATCCCGAAAGAAACAGTCGTGTAGTAAATATGGTTGCACAAATGGATAAAGAAGGATTTGGAGCCTGCACCAATACGGGTGCCTGTGAAGCCACCTGCCCTAAAGAAATTTCCATTGCCAATATTGCCCGCCTGAACAAAGAATACCTGCTGGCAACTTTAACGGCTGAATAAAAATAACTCAATCCCTAAAAAGCTGCCCCATTTATGTGGCAGCTTTTTTTATGCCAATGCTTATATTTTGGTAACTTACCTCAAAATTTTTCCATGCCCAATTTCAAGGATTTATTTTTAGTAAACCCCGATATACATTTTTTGAACTTTGGTTCATTTGGTGCTTGTCCTGCCCCTATTTTTGAAAATTATCAATACTGGCAGCGTCAACTCGAGTGGGAACCTGTGCAAATGATAGCCTTTGATGGTGTGGGATTTTTAGCCAATAGTCGGCAAAAATTAGCTGAATACCTCGATGTTGCCGATAAAGATGATCTGGTTTATATCACAAATCCCTCTTTTGCCATCAACCTGATTGCCAAAAATCTGCCCTTGCAACCAGGTGATGAAATACTAACCACGAATATAGAATATGGGGCCTGCGACAGAACCTGGAATCTCTATTGTAAAAAAGCTGGGGCAGTTTATAAGCGCCAACATATCCCCCTACCCGTAACTACCGCCGAAGCATTTACGGAAGCGTTTTTTAAAGGACTAACTCCGAATACAAAAGCAATTTTTATTAGTCATATTACCAGTTCTACCGGCCTGATTCTTCCGGTAGAACCCATTTTGCAAAGAGCCAGGGAGTTGGGATTAATTACTATTGTGGATGGGGCCCATGCACCTGCCCATATACCCCTTTCTATCGAACAATTGCAACCAGATTTTTATACAGGTGCTTGTCATAAATGGATGATGGCTCCCAAAGGTTGCAGCTTTTTATATGTAAACAAAAAAAGCAGGCCAATTTTAGCAGAGCCCTTGGTTGTGAGTTGGGGCTATGAAGCTTTACATCCTTCCGGGAATATATTGTTAGATTATAATCAAATGATTGGCACCCGCGATTTTTCGGCATTCCT
>JBIINW010000314.1:0-9988 GCA_044337245.1 Sediminibacterium sp.
TGACGTATAGAGTTACACCATTATCAGGCAATTGTACTGGAGCGGTATTTACAGTGATAGTAACGTTGAATCCGACTCCTGAGGTAACTGCGATGACTACAGTAACATGTAGCGGAGTACCGTTTGTTGTAACGCCGACGAACCCGACGAATGGTATTGTGCCACTGTTGACAAGATATACATGGAATGAGCCAGGATTTACGGGTACGGTAACGGGCGGAGCATCAGCTACGGATAATGTTACTACGGTATTTGGTTTATTGAGCAACCGTACGAATGAGACGCAAACGGTAACCTATATAGTCACTCCTAGCACAGCTGCTGGATGTACGGGTACAAACTTTACAGTAACAGTTACCTTGAATCCGACACCTGAGGTGAATGCGATGACAACGGTTACGTGTAGCGGGGTTCCGTTTAATGTTACACCTACCAATGAGGTAGATGGTATAGTACCTGCCAATACATTGTATAGCTGGCCAGTACCTACGTATACAGCAACGATGACGGGTGGTGCGAGTGGTACGAACGTATTGAACAGGGTATTTGGTACGCTGCGCAATACGGTTAATACGACTCAGACAGCTACCTATCTGGTAAGACCAAGAACGGCTGCTGGTTGTGTGGGCATTACTTTTGTATTAACAGTTACCGTACCGCCTACGGCCGAGATTACTACGATTACAACGGTTACGTGTAGCGGAGTGCCGTTTGTGGTAACACCAACGAATTTGACCAATGGTATTGTACCTGATGGCAGCACCTACAGCTGGAATGCACCAACGTTTACGGGCACAGTAACGGGTGGCGCATCGGCTACTGATAATCCGCTTACGGTATTTGGCTCATTGAGCAACCGTACGAATACAGTTCAGACGGTAACCTATAGGGTAACTCCAATGTTAGGTAATTGCACGGGTGCTGCATTTACAGTGATAGTAACACTGCAACCAACACCAGAAGTTTCTGAGATGACCAGGGTAACTTGTAGTGGTTTGCTGTTCACAGCTTCACCTGTAAATGGAACAAATGGAATCATTCCAATCGGCACTCGATATAGTTGGAGCGTGCCGGAAATGACTTCCTCATTAACAGGAGGTGAATCTGGATCTGGTCAATTATTTGTGTCCGGTACACTTACCAATAGTTCTGAAGTACAACAGGTAGCAGTATATACAGTAAATCCAATCTTAGGAAATTGCTCTGGATTGCCATTTACATTAACGGTATTCGTTAATCCGACAGCTATTATCTCTGCAATAACAACGGTTGTTTGTAGCGGATATCCATTTGTTGTTACTCCTGTTTCAGGTTTCAACGGAAATATAATACCAGCGGGAACTACCTACAGATGGAATGTTCCAACTTATTCTGGTTCATTAACGGGTGGTGTATCTGCTAGTGGACAATTAGATGTAAATGGCAAACTGACTAATACGGGCAATACTACTCAAACCGCTACCTATATTGTAACTCCTTCTACGGCAAGTTGTAACAATAGTACATCATTCACGGTTACTGTTACTGTAACACCAACAGCTGTAATTAATCAGATAACTACTGTAATCTGTAGCGGTCTTACTTTCATGGTTACTCCAACACATAATACTAACGGAAACATTGCTCCTGGTACCTTATACAGATGGAGTGTGCCAACGATGTCAGGTAGTTTAACAGGCGGCGAATCTGGAGAAAATGTAACTAATATTTCCGGAACACTGTTTAATCCTTCCATTACAACTGAAGAAACGGCAACTTATATTGTAACACCAACTTCAGGAAATTGTGAGGGTCGTCCGTTTACATTGGTGGTTCGGGTAAGTGTGAATTCACTAATCAGCGAGATGTCAACTATTACCTGTACGGGCGTTCCATTTGTGGTTTCTCCTGTTCATGTGATTAATGGTACAGTGCCAGCCAATACGACCTATAGTTGGGATGTTCCAGTTATGTCTACTTCGTTGTCTGGTGGACAATCTGCTAATGCCAGTCCATTTATTACCGGAACATTAGTTAACTCATCATTTGAAGAAAAAACTGCTACCTACACTGTGAGACCTCAGTCAGGTGGATGTACTGGTATACCTTTCACATTAACAGTTTATGTGAAGTCCGGTGCTACTATTTTCCCAATGTCTACAGTTACTTGTAGTGGTATTCCATTTGAGCTTACCCCTACCAATGGTATTAATGGTGTTATTACAGAGGGAACTACCTTCCGCTGGCTAGCACCAACTGGAGTTGGATTTACGGGTGGCGCAACGCAGACAAGCTTTGTATCAAGCATCTTTGGTCAGCTGGATAATACTACCAATATTGTGCGGACGGCAACATATGCTGTAGTAGCAAATGTTCCATTCTGCGGTGAAGTAACCAGCTTCTCTCTCACAGTATTTGTTAATCCTATAGTGGCAATCAATACAATCAACTCTGTTATTTGTAGTGAACTCACCTTTACGGTTAATCCAACAGATATTGTGGATGGTATCGTACCAGCCGGAACCACTTATACCTGGACAGCTCCTGATGCACCGAATATCACAGGAGGTGCTGCTGAATCAACACCTTTGTTGTTCATTAGTGGTAAGTTACGTAATGAGACAAGTTCAGTGCAGACTGCTACGTACACGGTTACACCATATGCTCCTGATTGTGGTATAGGTAATCCATTTACTTTAATTGTAACTGTTAATCCTTTGCCTGCAGTTAACTCGTTTAATGTAACTACTTGTAGCGGAGTTCCAATTGCTATATCTCCTGTTGATGTAGTAGATGGTATGATACCTGTTACTACTTTGTATTCATGGAACGCTCCTGCATTTAGTTCCTCTGTAACAGGCGGACAGTCCGGCAACGCGGCTACCCATGTATTTGGAACCCTGTTTAATAACACAAATGTTACACAAACTGCCGTTTATGTGGTTGTTCCTAAGGCAGGAGATTGCGCGGGGGCTAGCTTTACCGTTAATGTTGTGATTAATCCAACAGCGGTAATCAATGAAATGTCTACGGTTATCTGTAGTAGAGGTTCCTTTAACCTTTTACCAGTTGATCTTATAAATGGTATAGTGCCAGACGGAACCCTATATAGTTGGAATGCACCTGCCATTTCTGCTTCAATAATCGGCGGACAATCAGCTGATACACAAGTATCCGTATTTGGAACATTATTCAATACATCTAATGAAGTACAAACTGCTACGTATACAGTTGTACCAACTACTTTACTTTGTGGAGCCAATGCAACATTTACTGTAACGGTAACCGTGAAGCCGCTTGCCGAAATTACGGCTATGTCAATATTCACTTGTGGTGGTGCAACATTCACAGTTGAGCCTACTGAAGGTATTAATGGCATCGTTCCTGCAGGCACTAATTATACCTGGCTAGATCCGGTTGGAACAGGTTTCATCGGAGGTATGTCTCAAACTACACCTGTTGACAAAATTCAGGGACGCTTAATTAATTTAACAAGTGCAATAGTTACTGCCGTTTATTATGTAACGCCTGTATCTGATGCTTGTGTTGGAGATATATTTACACTTACAGTATTAGTTAATCCTGTAGGTGTAATTAATGAAATGTCAGTTACCACTTGCGCGGGTGTAACATTTGCTGTTAGTCCACAAGACGGAATCAACGGAGTTGTACCACCGAACACAAATTATAAGTGGGCTGCACCAACTGGATTTGGCTTTACAGGCGGTATGTCTCAGGATACGTTTACGCCAGAAATTTTTGGAACACTTATAAACACGGTTAATTACACGGTAACTGCTACTTACTTAGTTTATCCTAATGACCCGATTTGCGGATCAATTGCTAATCCATTTACCGTTACTGTTTACCTGAATCCTGCTGCTTATGTAACTGCCATGACAGCTGAGACATGTACAGGCGTTGTGTTTACAGTAACACCAACTAATATTGCAAATGGAATTATTCCGGATGGCACTACTTATACCTGGACGGAGCCACAGTATAGTGCCAATATTTCTGGTGGAAATACCGGTTCCGGACCTGCTATAACAGGCACCTTATTGAACAGCGCAGCAGTTCCTGGCACAGCAACTTATACAGTTACGCCTATTACAACCCTATGTGGTATAAATGAATCATTTACCCTGGAGATAACTGTTAATCCTTATCCAAGTATCAACGCAATTACCACAACTATATGTACGGGTATAACGTTTGAGGTAAGTCCTGTAAATGGTGTTAATGGTTCTCTATTGCCAAATACAACCTATACATGGGATATACCAACTTATAGTTCAGCTTCTATGTCGGGCGGTGTATCTAAAACAGATCATCCATTCATCACAGGAAATCTTGAAAACTTTACGGATGCCAGTCAATTCGGAACGTATATAGTATTCCCAACCTATAGAGGTTGTACAGGTGCTTCATTTACAGTTGTTGCTGAAATACTACCAATTCCAAGAATGAAGGATATAACCATCCTCACAGGGGTTTCTCCGAAATATCCATTTGTTTATACGCCAACTACCAATGCATTCTATGGTCAGGTACCAACAGGAACAATCTATAGATGGGATGTGCCTACCTATAGCTCAGCATCGCTCACAGGTGGTGAATCAGCTGTGAACCAAACTAATCTGAATGGCAGACTTGAACATAAGTCAACCGAAATTCTGAAAGCATTCTATACAGTTACTCCAACTTCATTAGCTTGTGGAGATGGTGCTCAATTCACACTTACAGTTCGTGTTGCACCGCTGCCATTTGTTGATCCAATGACAGTGGTAACATGTAGTGAATCTAACTTCGCTATCACACCAACGAATGATATCAATGGTATTATACCTGACTTTACTACCTACACATGGTCTGAGCCTGTGGTTACAGGTGGTATGACTGGCGGCGCTTCGGCTACCGATGTGTCTAATCTGTATGGCAACTTGTATAACCCAACTAATACCACACAGACTGCCACCTACATTGTTACGCCTAAATCATTCTTTGGTTATGAAGGTGAGCAGTTCACTTTAACTGTAACTGTAAATCCGATTGCCACCATCAACGAAATGAGTGCAGTCACTTGCGATGGTGTAGAATTTATTGTATCACCTGCACAAACAACCAATGGAGTTGTTCCAGATGGTACACTGTACAAATGGAATATGCCTACCGGTGGCGGATTTAGTAATGTATTTACCCAAACAACTTATGTGGCTGATATCAGAGGAACGCTGGTAAATGATACAAATATTGCTCAAACGGCTACTTACACCATTCAAACAATTTCTGGTGATTGTATTGGTAAGCCATTTACCACAGTGGTATCATTGAAACCATCTGCTCGTATTAACCCGATCACTCTGTCTTACTGTACAGGTGCTACCTTTACCATCACGCCAACCAACGGCAACTATGGTATTGTTCCGGACGGTACCTTATATACTTGGTCTGCACCAACCGGTACTGGCTTCTCCGGTGGTGAAGAACAGCTCACTCCAACACCTGCTATATTTGGTACCCTGAATAACTTCAATACCTATGAAGTAACAGCTACGTATACTATAAATGCAATTTCCGGTGATTGTATTGGAAAGGTATTTACCACAACTATTTATGTTCGTCCAGCACCACAGGTTCAAATTACCCTGGGATCACAAACGGTATGTTTAAGCACGATACCATCTACCTTGAGTCTGGATATTCAAGGTGGTGCCGGTGCTCCTTCTTATACCTGGTTCTACAACACTGTAAATAGCTATGTAGGCGCCACACAATTATCAGAGACTACCAGCACATTCACTCCTCCAGCTCCGGATAACTTGAATAATCGTTACTACTTTGCCAAGGTATTCTTCTCTGCAGGTGAGTGTCAGGCTACTTCTATGAATATCCATGAAGTAAGAGTTAACCGCTATGCCACATCACTCGATCTGAATGTAGATCCAGTCTCTGTATGTGCTGGATTAACGGCTAACTTAGTTGGAGCCCTTAGCACTACTAGTGATATCGTAAATCCAATTTACCGCTGGTATAGAGATGCAAACTTGGCTAACTTTGCCTTCGAAGGTCCTGCTTATACTACCCCTGTATTGAATAACAATAGTTCCTTCTTTGTAACTGTTAGAGGTACCAATGCTTGTAATAACCTGCCAGGAACGGCCCAAAAAGTAGATGTATCAGTATCTACCTTCGCTCCAACTATGGTTCAGCCGGTAGATATAGTTACCTGTATCAATAACCTGGTATCGGTTCAATTTACTTCTGTAACTGCTAATACCACCTTCAGTTGGACCAACACCAATACTGCTATCGGATTAGCGGGCTCCGGAACCGGAAACAGCTTCAGTTTTGTGGCTCAGAATAGCAATTCAGTAAATGAAACGGCTTACATTAGTGTGGTTCCATTGGTGAACGGATGTAGTGGTATTGCCAGAACCTTTAGCATTACGGTTTCTCCGGCAGTTCCAGCTGTGGGTACATTACAGCTTACAACAGCAAGCGGTGAAAGAGTTGATTTCAATCCGATTACACCACAAAATGGATATAGCTATACCTGGACGGCTCCTCTCACTGCAGGTATTACAGGAACTGATTTAGTGGTAACCGGAAGGAGAGCTGTATTTAATCCATTACTCACCAATACTACTCTGGCACCAATTATAGTTCCGTTTACTGTTCAACCTTATTCAGTGGCCCCAGGATTCTGTACGGGATCAACCTTTATGATATTGGTTACGGTTAATCCAGTACCAACTGTTCCTGATCAATCAGTAACCACTTGCTCTGGTTTGCCAATTCAGGTTAGTCCTGCAGGAGTACCTGATCAAACTACCTACACATGGGATCTGCCATTGGTGATATCTGGTAACGTAACCGGCATGATGGCTGAGGCATCCCCTAACACCAACTTCAACCAGGTGTTAACTAACTTAGGTGCAACCGATGCGTTACTGCGATATACAGTTGTTCCGGTGAGCAGTGGCATTGCGGGTAGACCATTTACCATAACTGTTCGTGTATTACCTAATCCAAGCCTGATTAATAAAACACCGGTAACTGTTTGCAATAAGGTTCCATTCAATTACACAGCTCAATCCCTCACAGTTGGTACTACCTTCAGCTGGAGTAGAGCTGCCGTTAATAATATCAGTAATCCGGCTGCAACTGGCACCAATACGATTAATGAAACCTTGATCAATACATCTACTGATCCGGTGCAGGTTAACTATGTGTTTACCCTGAGTGCCAATGGATGTTCTAATACGGAAACATTGCCAGTAGTTGTATATCCATCATACAAGCTTACTTCATCCTTAGCAGAAACGGTATGTAGCAATGCAACCTTCCATTATGTGGCCACCACTGCTAATAACGCAAGCTATAGCTGGTCACGCCCTGCAGTAGTTGGTATATCAAATGCTGCCGGTTCTGGAAATTCATCTGTTGTTGATGAGAAACTGATTAATACTACCAATGCGCCAATTAAAGTTAAATACCTGTTTAGCTTAAGTTCCGGACCATGTGCCGATACAGATAGCGTTATAGTAACCGTTAATCCTTTACCAGTGGTTAATACGGTTGCTGATGTACAATATTGCAGCGGTACCTCGGCTCAAATACTGTTTACCGGTTCTGGTGTGGCTAACACTACCTATGAGTGGACGAATACCTTTACCGGAATCGGATTGTTTACCAGAGGTACAGGTGACATCATATTTGTTGCTATCAACAATACCAATGCACCGGTTAAATCTCGTATAACCGTTACGCCGGTGGCCAATGGTTGCCAGGGAGCAGCACGTTCATTTACTATTACCGTTAATCCGAATCCGGTACTCAACTCTCAACTTAATATTCCAACGGTATGTAGTGGAACTGCTATCCGTTATACGCCTACCAGCAGTGTAGCGGGTGCTACTTTCAACTGGACTCGCCCTGCAATTTCAGGAATCGATAATCCTGCTGCCAGCGGATCTGGAAACATCAATGAAGTATTAACCAATAGTTCTTCAAGCATCATTTACGTGAAATATATTTATACTACTTCAGCCAATGGTTGTTCTTCAACCCAAGTAGTGAATGTGGCAGTTAATCCGACTGTTAAAGTGAATAACCCTGGATATCAATTGGTATGCGCTAATTCATCTAAGCAGATTGTATTTGTAGGATCAACTGTTTCGGGAACTCAATATACTTGGACGAGCAGCAATCCAGCTTTGGGTATTCCGGTGAGTGGTATTGGAAATATATTCTTCATTGCCAGCAACAATACGGCCGACTCAATCAGCTCTAATATTACCGTTACTCCGCGGGCAAATGGCTGTAATGGAACGCCGGTTACCTTCCGCGTAACAATTAATCCATTACCGGTATTAAGCAGTGCCCTAACGCCAGCTCCAATTTGTAGCAATAGTCAGTTTACCTATGCGCCAACTTCTAATGTTAATCAAACCATATTTAACTGGGTACGCCCGGCTGTAAACGGATTGAGCAATTCGCCGGCTGTTGGAACGGGTGCTATTAATGAGAAACTCATCAATAATACCACTGTGCCGGTTATTGTTACTTATCAAATTACCCTCATCAATAATGGCTGTACCAATCGCCAAAATGTAACAGTGGTAGTTAATCCGGCACTCACCCTCAGCAATACCAACTTCAATTATAGCCTTTGCTCTAACCAGCCATTCCGTTTCGTACCACAAAGTGTGAATCCGGCTAACCAATATCAATGGAGAAGAGATGCTATCCCAGGTATCAGCAATGCAACTGCAACCGGTTCAGGAAACATTAATGAAACATTGGTAAATACCACCAACGCACCTATTGTGGTTACCTATCGTTACTCATTGATAAATCCTTCTCCATGCGCTACCGAACAACTGGTATTTGTAACGGTTCGTCCATTACCAGTATTGAGCAGTGCCAAAAATGTAAGTATCTGTAGCAATGTTCCGGTTGGTTACGATCCAATAGCCAATCTGGCCGGTAGTAGCTTCAGCTGGAGCAGAGCGGCCCTTTCAGGTATTGCTAACCCGGCAGGCGTGGGATTGGTTAATATCAATGAACGCCTCATCAATACTACAACTGCTAATATTGATGTGAAATACATTTATACGATTTCTAATTCGAATGGTTGCAGCAATACCGATACCGTAACTGTTCAGGTTAAACCAGTTCCGGTGGCAGGTTTTGTATCAGATATTTCTATCTGTGCTAATACAACAACCACTCCGATTAACTTTAGTAGCAATATTCCGGGAACTATCTTTAATTGGGTGAACTCTCAGCCTGCTATCAACTTACCATCAACTGGTATTGGTAATATCTTACCGTTCACTGCCCAGAATAATACCAGTGGCCAATTAATTGCACAGATTTCTGTAACCCCTGAAGTTGCAGGATGTAAAGGAAATACTATTGTCGCAGCCAAGATTACTGTAAATAAAGCGATTACTAACCTCTCTATTCAAACTGCTCCTACAATTGCTTGTCCTGGTGTTGCAGTAGGTCCATTTATAGGTAGTGTGCCATTTGGTGGAGATGGATATAGCTATGCATTCCAATGGCAAAGTTCAACAGATGGAGTAACCTTCATTAATATCCCTGGTGCAATAGCCCGCTCATTAACAGCTCCACCAGTTACTGGTCCTACAACTTGGTACCGGTTGAATACCGTATCCGGAGGTTGTGTTGCAAATACTACCCCGGTTAGGGTAAATGAGGCTGCTAAACCAGTATTTAACATTACCCTCATTGATGGAAATACCATTAATGTTGGTAACAGCACACAGGCGGTTGTAGAAGTTCAACCTCCAGGCGCTATTAGTTACGAGTGGTCGCCTAGAAACTTCGTAAGCAATTACCTTTCCGACAAGCCATTCCTGTCGCCAACAACCGATACACGCTTTACGGTGAAGGTTACAAATAGTGATGGATGTATCGCTTCAGATTCAGTATTGATTAGGGTGATAAAAGGATTCCAGATTTATCCGAATAATGTACT
>JBIINW010000294.1:0-2725 GCA_044337245.1 Sediminibacterium sp.
TCCTTTTTTTAATATTATTAATTACTTCTCGGGCATTGGTGCCAGGTCGTTGTTTTAATAATATAGCTGCCGATGGCTTTCCATTTTCTTTGGAAATAACATCATATTCCTGTGAACCCATTTCAATTTCAGCAATATCTTTAAGTTTCAGAACCTCACCGGATGTAGCACTTTTTATGATAACATTTTTATATTGTTCTTCATTATTAAACTTGCCAATATATTTTAACACATATTGTAACGATTGAGCACTTCTTCCAGAACTTTCCCCAACTTTTCCGGGTGCTGCTTCAATGTTTTGTTGTTGCAGACTTTTAATTACTTCATCGGCCGATACTTTGTATGCGTTCATTTTTACAGGGTTCAACCAGATTCGCATAGAATATTCTCGCATGCCCATAATATCTGCGAATCCCACTCCCTCAATTCTTTTCAGCTCGGGTAGTATGTTAATGTCTGCGAAATTGTATAAAAACTTCTCATCTATATTTGAGTCGTTACTCAATAAGTTTATATAGAGAAGCATACTGTTTTGTACTTTTTCAACAATAACGCCGGCTTTTACTGCCTCTTGTGGTAATTCATCAAGTGTAGATGATACCCTGTTTTGAACATTTACAGCAGCTATATCGGGATCAACCCCAGATTTAAACACAATTGAAATTACGCTGGTGCCATCGTTGCCGGATACCGATGACATATACGACATTCCTGGAACACCATTGATGGCTCTCTCTAAAGTGGTAACTACTGCCTTTACGCATGTTTCTGCATTGGCGCCGGTATATTTTGTAGTTACCGTAACTTCCGGTGGGGCTATGTTGGGAAATTGTGTAACCGGTAATTGCAGTAAAGCAATTATTCCAAGTAACACGATAAAGACTGAAATAACAATCGACAAGACTGGTCGATGAATAAAATTTATTTTCATGAATTACTTTTGATAATTAAGAGAATGTTGGCATGGGAATCATTTTTATTTCGATTTTATCACCTTCTCTTAAAGATTGAATACCTTCAAGAATAATAAGATCTTCTTTAGTTAGTCCATCTGTAACAACATAAAAATTTGATAGTCTGAAAATTGGGATTATTCTTTTCGCCTTTACTATTTTTTGCTTATTCACAGTGTAGATGAAAATATTTCCCTGAACTTCGAAACTCGATTTTTGTGGGATAAGTATGGCACTTTTTAAATACGCCGGTACTACTATTTTACCGCTTGAGCCTTGTTTAAGGATTTGCCCTTTATTATGGAATTTAGCTCTAAAGGCTATATTTCCGGTAGAAGCATCTATTTCAGATTCAGTTGTTTCTATGATCCCCGTTTCAGGATAGGGTTGATTGTTTGCTAAAATCAGTTTTACCTGGTTTGATTTTTTTTGTGAAAGCTGATAGTCTAGATAATCAATTTCAGACACATTAAAATACGCGTACACAAATTCATTATTCGAAATAGACGTTAGTAAAGATCCTTCATCAACTAGACTGCCCTTTTTAAATGGGATACGATTAATTACTCCGCTAAAGGGGGCTCTAATAGTAGTATATAGATTATGTAATTCTGCTTGCTCCTTCTCTACTTTCGCTAAGTTTAGTTTTGCTTTGTTTAGTTGAACTTTTGTGGCATAGAGATCTAACTCAGATTTCGATACGATATTTTTTTCAAAAAGTTTTCTGGTGTTTTCGTATTCTAGCTCTGTTCCCTTTAGCTCAGCCTGCGCACTTTGAATTAAAGCCTCTGCTTTACGAATAAGTTGCTCTAATTCCCCGTTATTTAGTTTGAATAGCGTTTGGCCTTTTGTAACCTTTTGTCCTTCATCTACATTAATTTCCTCAATAAAACCTTTTACTTTATTTCTGATATCCACGTTCTGAATAGACTGAATAGCAGCTGCATATTCTCTTTCATAGATTGTATCTTTGATTATGGGATTGATAACTTCAAATATCTTTGTTTCTTGGGTAGGTATAGTTTCTTTGCACGCGCTTGATAAACATATAACAGCGAATGCCAATGAATAAATTTTCATTATGCAGTTTTTGAATGATAAAGGAGAATGCCCGGAATTTTGTATTTATCCCAGAATTTTGGGAGGCGGCGATGGAAATTCGGGTTTAAATAGCGAGGCTAGCCTATTATTGAGCAATAAAAATTGCTTATCAAAACCATAACTGTTTGTATATATTTTACTCGCTAAACAAAAGGCAGGGGGCTCAGTATCATCATCGAATATTAAATTATCCGTTTCAGTAGGAAGCTCTGAGGGAAGATTGTTTTCTGCACCACGAATATCTAGAAGCCAAGCAAGAAAATTGTGCTGTTGGATTAAAGATTTGTCTTCTTTAGGTGTTGAATGAACCGAAAAAGCTGAAAAAATAGCTGCAGAAATTAATAAAGACGTTACAATGCAGCAAATGATGAAAGAAACTTTCAAATATAAAACATGCCTAATATGTATGTTCCTTTGCATTTTCACACCCAATAACATTTTATTGGAGGAATGGTTGAATGGGAGCCATTATTTCATTTCAAAATTTTCCTTTACGCGATAGAAACATTTTTTATTGATTTTGGCATGTGCAGCGGCTCTTGCGGCTCTTATTTGAAAGAGGGAATCTGTATAGCTTAAAATATAATCTTAGCTGTTTTATTTCCGGGAGTGAAAAATTCACTCCCGGAAATAAATATTATTGGATTTTCGAATTGAACTCTACTTCTATG
>JBIINW010000295.1:0-2714 GCA_044337245.1 Sediminibacterium sp.
AAAAGGAATTTGATGATATCTCTGTCCTGATTCTTATCCCGCGAACTTATGGCGATATAAGCCTGGTATTCGGGAGTTTCTGCGAGCTGATAATACATTTTTTTCAGCAGCTCGGCATCCATCTTCAGGCCGGGTTTGTCTTTCTCTACGGATCTTTTAAAATCCTCATTTTCTAAAATAGCCCAGATGGTAATATTTCCGGAAATCTTAGTATTCACTTCCATGTCTTCGCGTGAAGGCAGGTTTTTAGAGCGCCGGTGCCGCGAATCTTCTTCGGCAAAACGGGCTATTTCGGTAACATAATAGAGCAGGTAAACGAATAGTTCGCGAGACTTGTCTAGATTCTTCTTCAGCAGCTGTTCGGGTTGAACCACCGGAGTATCGTCGTGGGTAGTCTCAATCATATAAATGAGCTGCATAACTTTTAACCGGATATTTCTTCTGCTAATCATACTGAAAAGAACTTAGTAAGGCGGCGCAAATATAAGGATAATGGCGGGGTAGCAAAAAGTATTGATACCTGCATTAAAAAACCGGTAGAAATTCTACCTTCGTGCCCGCTGGAAAAATGGCCGACTGTTCGAATGCAGTATGAAAAAATGACACGAAGGCCGATTTTTCTGGGTGAGTTACTGGGTATAGTATGACACACCGCGTATATCCAGGTAGCAAAGAGATAGAAAAACTGAAATTTTGACTCATCCCCTTCCGTGGCATAATTATAGAGCGGTAAGGGTAATTCTCAAATAAATATTAAAAATCAATTACGTATGGCAAAAAAATTGAACGTTACTCCTCTACACGACCGAGTAATTATTAAGCCGGCAGCTTCCGAGGAAAAAACAGCTGGTGGCATTATTATTCCGGATACGGCAAAAGAAAAACCTCAAAGAGGTTCAGTGGTAGCTGTAGGTGCAGGTAAAAAAGATGAACCTATCACTGTAAAAGTAGGCGATACTGTATTGTACGGAAAATATGCAGGAACTGAAATTCAAGTTGAAGGGCACGACCTGTTGATTATGAGAGAAAGTGATATCCTGGCTATTGTATAAGCAGCATATTCTAACTAATTTTTAATTTTAATTAATTCTCTTAATCATTTGTATAACAATTAATTACGAACAAATCGTATAAAACAAAAAATATGGCAAAACAAATATTTTTCGACATTGATGCAAGAAACCGGATGAAGAAAGGGGTAGATACCCTGGCCAATGCGGTTAAAGTAACCCTCGGACCCAAAGGTCGCAACGTGGTTATTGAAAAGAAATTTGGTGCCCCTCAAGTAACCAAAGATGGGGTAACTGTAGCTAAAGAAATTGAATTGGAAGATCCTATTGAAAACATGGGTGCCCAAATGGTAAAGGAAGTAGCTTCTAAAACCGCTGATCAGGCGGGTGACGGAACTACCACTGCAACTGTATTGGCACAGTCGATTATTTCTGAGGGACTGAAAAACGTGGCTGCCGGAGCCAACCCAATGGATTTGAAGCGTGGTATAGATAAGGCGGTTGCCAAAGTGATTGATAGTTTAAAAAATCAATCTCAAACCGTTGGAAATGATACCAAAAAAATTGAGCAGGTAGCTACCATTTCTGCCAACAGCGATGTTGAAATTGGCAAATTGATTGCTATGGCAATGAGCAAAGTTGGTAAAGAAGGGGTTATTACCGTTGAGGAAGCAAAAGGTACTGATACTACTGTTGATGTGGTAGAAGGTATGCAATTCGACCGTGGTTATATCTCTCCTTATTTCGTTACCAACAGCGAAAAAATGGAAGTTGAGTTACAAAATCCTTATATCCTGATTTACGATAAGAAAATCAGTGCTATGAAGGATATCCTGCATATTCTGGAGAAAGTGGCCCAAAGTGGTCGTCCTTTATTAATCATTGCCGAAGATCTGGAAGGTGAAGCATTGGCTACCCTGGTAGTAAACAAACTGCGTGGTACCCTGAAAGTAGCTGCTGTAAAAGCGCCTGGTTTCGGAGATCGCAGAAAAGAAATGCTTACCGATATCTCAATCCTCACTGCCGGTATCGTGATTAGTGAAGAGCAGGGCTTTAAACTGGAAAATGCAGATTTAACGTATTTAGGTCAGGCTACTTCTGTAACTATCGATAAAGACAATACCATTGTGGTAGGTGGAAAAGGTAAAAAAGCCGATATCACTGCCCGTGTAAACCAAATTAAAGCGCAAATTGAAAATACTACTTCTGATTACGACAGAGAGAAATTACAAGAGCGTTTGGCCAAACTAAGCGGTGGTGTAGCGGTTTTATATGTTGGTGCTGCTACTGAAGTTGAAATGAAAGAGAAAAAAGACCGTGTAGACGATGCCCTGCATGCTACCCGTGCTGCTGTAGAAGAAGGTATTGTACCTGGTGGTGGAGTTGCTTATATCCGTGCGGTTGAATCTATTGAAAAAATGAAAGGTGCTAACGAAGATGAAACTACCGGAATTCAGATTGTAAAAAGAGCCATCGAAGAGCCGCTGCGTCAGATTGTTGCCAACTGCGGAATAGAAGGTTCTATTGTAGTACAAAAAATTAAAGAAGGAAAAGGAGATTTTGGTTTCAACGCTCGTACAGAAGTGTATGAAAACCTGTTAAAAGCAGGGGTTATTGATCCTACCAAAGTAACCCGTGTAGCTTTAGAGAATGCTGCTTCTATTGCCGCCATGTTGCTCACTACCGAGTGTGTAATTGCCGACA
>JBIINW010000296.1:0-2708 GCA_044337245.1 Sediminibacterium sp.
AAAAATGGGGTGCTGCAAAGTGAAAACTTTACCGGCTATTATACCCATCATGGGCCTGTAATGGGAGAGAAAGATGGTAAATGGATTAGTGTAAAAGCCAACAACCGCGATATAAAAGGATTGATTCAATCTTGGCAACGTACCAAGTCAACCGATCTGGCATCCTTCACTGCTTCTATGTCGTTGCTTGCTAACACATCAAACAATACCGTTTATGCCGATGATAAGGGCAATATCGCTTACTGGCATGGCAACTACATGCCTAAAAGGAATTCTGCCTTTAATTGGCAAAAGCCGGTGGATGGAAGTATTGCCGCTACTGAGTGGCAAGGGCTACACCCGCTGAATGAATTAATCAATATCAAAAATCCGGGCAACGGATGGATACAAAACTGCAATTCGAGTCCATTTACAGCCGCCGGACCTTCGTATAGTCCGCAAAAAGAAAAATTCCCAAAATACATGGCCCCCAATGGTGATAATTTTCGGGGTATACGTGCAGTTCAGATTTTACCGAAAGAAAAAAAATATACCCTTTCCAAAGTAATTCAAACTGGGTACGACACCTATCTTACTGCATTCGACGAATTAATTCCTGCCCTGGAAAGAGTTTGGAGAAAAGGCGACACCAGCGAATACATGCTAAAAGGTGCTATGCAAACACTTATCAGTTGGAATCGCGCTGCATCTGAACAATCCATCGGCACCACATTGGCAATTGAGTGGGCACAAAAATTATGGCCCGTAATTTTAAAGGGGAATGGCGATCCGGAAGAAGACCCTGATGTGGTAGAAAAAACAATCCGCTTTTGTGCAACTGCCAATCGCGAACAATTGATTGCTCCCTTACAAGTTACCATTGCAGAATTGATGCGAAAATTTGGCACCTGGGAAAAACCATGGGGTGAAGTAAACCGCTTTCAGCGTATCAGTGGAAAAATTCATGACAGCTTTGATGATAATCAGCCCTCTTTTCCTTGTGGATTAGCTGCCTCTACCTGGGGATGTTTGCCCTCGTTTATCAGTCGGCCCTATTCCAATACCCGCTTACGGTATGGCAGCAGTGGCAATAGTTTTGTATGTGCCGTTGAATTTGGAAAAAAAGTAACAGCCCGTTCGTTACTGGCAGGGGGCGTAAACGGAAATCCTACTTCTCCGTATTTTAATAACCAGGGATTGGCGTATACAAAAGGGCAGTTTAAAGAAGTATGGTTTTATAAAGAAGATGTAATAAAAAATGCAGCCAACACCTATCATCCGGGTGAAAAATAAATGCAACAATCATGCTATCTGATACTACTTTATATTTCCGATGGATTAAAATCATCACGGTTGGATCATTAGCATTGATGTCTTTTTTGATTTTTATTGGCAACACAACCAACTACTATACCAACTACTATTTTGTTGAGCATGTGATGAAGATGGATACGATTTTTCCGAATAGCGAATTGCAATATCGGTCTATTCATCAGCCTTGGATTTACCATGTAGGTTATGTAGTAATCATTTTATTCGAGCTGGCAATGGCATGGTTTTGTATACAGGGTAGCAGAGAGATGTTTGTAAAGCGAAGAGAACCCGCTGCTGTATTTTATGAAGCAAAAAGAAGGGCGGTGATTGGATTAGGCATTGGTATCCTTATCTGGTTTACCGGATTTGAAGTAGTAGGCGGAGAATGGTTTGCTATGTGGCAAAGCAGCACCTGGAATGGACTGGAAAGTGCCAATCGCATCATTCTTTTCGAAATGCTGGTACTGATTCTCCTATTTATGAGGGAGCCGGAATACGCTTAATCCAGATTACTTTTTTTCCAGTGCGATATGATACTCTTGAATGCGGGCGGGGGTTTCGGGGGTAAGTGTAAAACTTATCCGAATATTTGCGAACTCCCCTTCCAGTATAAAATAACCACGCAATTGGTTTTCGGGCACCACGGCTCCCACATTTAAAATTCTGCCTGCACTCCCATAGATATCGCGCGCCTCTTCACGTTTTTGACTGGTATAATAATCATCGAAAAAATTGTCGGCAAAAATGCCTGAGTTAGCTGCCCCTTCCCATTCAGGTAACAAGCGTAGCAGGGCATCTCTCCGTTCCGTTAACACTTTCGAGGGTGGCAACAACATAGGTTGTAATCCGGATAATCGAAGGAGTGTATCCATCACAGCCACATTCGCTATACTGGTGGGCGCATACGTAACATTACCAAAGAAAATCAGTCCGATTCCATATTCGGGCAATATCATCCAGTTACTACCAAAACCGGGTAAGCCGCCACTATGCCCGATTGTTTTTCTTCCTTCACAATCTTCTGTATATCTCAATCCATACCCATAGGCAGCTGCTTGTGCACATACACGTCCGGAAGGATATCGATAGTTTGCGTTTACCGATGCCAGTCGCCAAGGCTGGTGCATCTCTCGGAGGCTGCTGCGTTTGAGTGGGCCTGCCTCAGCATCATTTCTTACTGGCCATGCCTGCTGATGAAAAGCCACATATTTACTGAATGATTCTACCGAAGTAATCATACCGCCCATTGCACCCCAAACTCCATCGTGTAGTGGGGTTTCCTCTTTCCAAGTATTATTCATCCAGCGATATCCGTGCGCAAATAAAGGCGGGGCCACTTTGCTATATTCCCAACTGGCTTGTGCCATTCCCAGCGTTTGCCAGATGTTTTTTTCGATGTATGTACTGTAAGGTAT
>JBIINW010000297.1:0-2687 GCA_044337245.1 Sediminibacterium sp.
CATCTGTAACCTTGCCATTTACTGTTCTGTCTGCTAAATTCGCAATGGCACTTTGAGCAAATAACAAAATAAATGAGGCAAAAATAATACTGTAAATAACTTGGCCACCTAAAAATTGAACTGAACTTTTTTTCATTTGATAATTGTAGTTAGTTTGAAATTAGAGAATGGCAAAACTCTAATTTTTACTACAGCTATCTTGCACTTTAATGTTACGAAAAAATTATCTGATTGTTACCGAATAATTAATTTTGTTATTTATTAATTATCGTTGGATATTTCTGAGGGCCTTTTACATAATACCATAATATTTTATTCATCATATCGTCTTGTCCGCCATCCACTTCGTTAAACACTTCGTTTTGAGAAATTTCAGCATACCTTTTTTCAATACCCTTTAAACTGGATAACGATTTGTTCTTTTCGTTTAGCGGCACTCGATTGGGAACTGCCGTATAACTGCTGGTGTTTTTTATTTTTTGAAAGCACTCTGTCATTACCCGGGAAGTTGCATCCATCGTATTCATAGGTGGGATGCCCAAAATTTGTTCAATGGTTCTTAACATAGAAACCTGGTTGTAATTTGTATGAACCATTTTATTGGAAGTATAGGGACTGATTACCATGCCAACGGTTCTATAGGCCGAAACATGATCCCAGCCGCCCTGCGAGTCGTCTTCGGTAACAAAAATTACTGTTGAATCCCAATACTTGCTTTTCGAAATCATGTCAACAATTCTTCCCAGTGCCAAATCATTATCGGCAACCATTGCAAAAGGTGTGGGAAAATTTGGAGAAGTACCAGCGGTATGGTCATTAGGAAGTGATAGTACCATTAGATTAGGCAAACTATCCTTTGCGGCCAACTGATTCCACTCTTCAATAAAAATACTCGCTCTTTGCTGGTCACTAAACACCATATTATCACAATCTGGAAATGTGGGAGAGATAATAGGATATAAATTGTCGATAGTAGTTGTGTTGTACCATGTGGGTTTTATTCCTTGTTCGTATTGCTTATACAAATCGAACCAATTTAACTTTTTATCATATTCTGTTTCACAGGCTTCTCCAAAAACACGTACTGTTTTTCCATAAGTCAGTGCATGATTCCAAATAAACCCTGCCTTATTATATACCAATGCATCTTCCTGCCGATGCGGATAACTTCTAAACCAAGCACGTACATTTTTCTCAACATAATCTGAAACCATGCCTGCGTCGGTCCACTGATGACCTTCTGCGGATGATTTTCCTGATGCGTAGAAATTATCCAGCCCACCAAATTGCCTTACCAGTGCGTGTGTATTAGGAGTATATTTTTCGCCAAATACACAAAGGCTACTATCACCATTCCCGTTTTTTACATCCCCTAATACCTGATCATAGGTTTTATTTTCTTTAATAATATAAACAACATGCTTAAACACAGAGGGCTCGCCTATTCTTTCCGGTATTGGAACCGCTTCAACATTGGGTCTTGTGGGTAATGACAATTGGTCTAGCCTGTTTAAAAGATTTTGTTTTGTAACATTGGTAGTATACTCTTTTAATTGTGTTTGATTGGGTAATGGAATAATACTAACCGAAGCCAGTTCTTGATGAATTGTTCTTGCTTGTTTTTTTTCATCTACTACATTTGCACCATCAGATTCTAAATTGGCAACAACAAGTTTGTTTTGCTTAATAAGTAATCCTGCTGGATAAGCTTCCGTTGGAATATACCCTTCAATAACCGTTTTACCCGTTCCTACATTTGCGCTGCTTTTTCCTAAATGTAGTATTGCAATGGCATTATCTAATCCATTAGACACATACAACTTTTTTCCGTCATCACTCAGCGTTAATCCATTGGGCGTACTTCCTTGCAAATTGCTGCCGGCCATCCCAACAAAAATATTTTCTACGATACGATTATTTTTTGCATTTATAACCGTTATTTCATCGCTTGACCCGTTGGCCACATAAATAAATTTGCCATCCGCAGAAGCTATAATTGCATTCGGATGAAGCCCCACCGTTATTTCTTTTTCTACCTTTCCATTATCTCTATTAAATATCGAAATAGTACCACTGGCTGTAGCACCAGTAATCGGACTTGTATAAGCTAACCCCCAAGGAACCCCTGCTGTTGATTTACTGCTATCTGTTACAGTCGAGCCTGCCCAGTTGGTTACATAAATATTTTTTCCTGTAACGGCTAATCCAAAAGGGGCTACACCTGTATTGGTTTTCCAAACAATGGCTCTGGTTTCCCAATTCAATTTTATCAGCTCATTGTTGCCATTTAAAACAACATAAATAAAATACTGCTCGTTTTCTTTAACCACTTCTACCTGATTAGGCAAAGCATTTTTAGCAGGTTCCTTTTTTTCAAATGGTATACTAGTTATATTTTTAATTCCCTGTTCCCATTCTGCAATCATTACGGCCGATTTATTTCCTGTTGCCGCCGACCAAAGAATATATTGCTTTCCATTAACAGTTATTGTTTTAATTCCTGAATAGGTGCTCATCATCCCTTTATAGGACTGGTCTTGCTCAAATCGCCATTCATTGACTACTTTGTTTTGCAAAATATCCAGCACAAAAATGCCATATCTTTCTTCCACTACTACTAGGTTTTCATCCGTAAGATTCGCAATATCTAATGCATGGTTTTCGAGGGTTGGCTTTCCATAACGAAC
>JBIINW010000099.1:0-9837 GCA_044337245.1 Sediminibacterium sp.
GAAATGGCTCAGTTTGATAGCCAACAACCGGATGCAGCGGAAGTTTTTCGAATTCGTTATCTCGGAACCAAGGGAGTAATTAAAACCCTGATGGGGGAAATGAAGCAGGTTGCCCCCGACCAGCGAAAAGAGATGGGTCAGTTGATGAACGAATTAAAAGTGCTGGCCGAGCAGCAATGGGAACAATTGAAGGAGCAGCAACAAAAAGCCCCGGTTGCAGGGGGAGATACGATAGACCGAACTTTACCCGGAACTGCCCTAACTGCCGGAACCCGCCATCCGCTTAGTATAGTGCGCAATGAAATTGTTTCGATATTTCGCCGATTGGGGTTTGCCGTAGCAGAGGGTCCGGAAATTGAAGATGACTGGCACAATTTTGGGGCCATGAATTTGCCGGAAGATCATCCTGCGCGGGATATGCAAGACACTTTCTATATACAACAGCAGCCAGCCTGGTTGCTAAGAACCCATACCAGCAGTGTGCAGGCGCGTGTGATGGAACAGCAAAAGCCTCCCATTCGGGTAATTTGTCCGGGTAGGGTGTATCGCAATGAAACCATCAGTGCAAGGGCCCATTGTTTTTTTCATCAGGTGGAAGGATTGTACATTGATGAGCAAGTAAGTTTTGCCGACCTGAAACAGACTTTATATTTCTTTGTGCAAGAGATGTTTGGTTCGAGTGTAAAAGTTCGTTTCCGCCCCAGTTATTTTCCCTTCACCGAGCCCAGTGCAGAAATGGATATCAGTTGTTTGATTTGTGCGGGTAACGGATGTAATATCTGTAAGCATTCGGGATGGGTAGAAATATTGGGGAGTGGCATGGTGCATCCCAGTGTGCTGGAAAATTTTTCCATCGACCCAAATAAATACACCGGATTTGCATTTGGAATGGGGATAGAGCGGATTACCCAACTGAAATTTCAGATCAACGATTTGCGGTTGTATTCGCAGAATGATATTCGCTTTTTGCAACAATTTACAGGAGTTGTATAACGTGATGTTCGGATTAAACCTTGTAGGGTTTAAATTTTTGCTGCCCTTCAACTGGCTGTTAAAGCCCATTTTCAACTAACAGCATGATACACGCAACCAAAGGCATTGTTCTCCGGTCTATTCCTTATGGAGATACCAGCATCATCAGTTCGGTGTATACCGAGTTGTTTGGCTTGCAACATTATCTGGTAAAAGGCATCCGTAAAACCTCCCGGAAGTCGGTTAGTAAGTCGGCCTGTTTTCAGCCCGGAGCAATGGTTGAACTGGTTGTGTATCACAATGAGCAAAAGCAATTGCAATATGTTCGGGAAGTAGATTGGAGTTATTTATATACTGGCGTATTTAGTGAAGTAGTAAAAAATACCGTTGCCCTTTTTATGGTTGAATTATTGCAACATAGTTTGCAGCAGCCCGAATCTAATCCCGAATTATTTTATTTTGTTGAAAGGAGTTTGCAAGAACTGGATAAGGGATCGGATGGAGTAACGGCCAATCTTCCCCTGCTTTTTTCACTGCAGTTGGCCGTGCTGCTTGGTTTTCAATTGCAGGGTATTTACAGTGCTACCTTTTATGTGTTGGATTTGCAGGAGGGACAATTTGTAAGTGAGCGACCGGCCCATCCTTATTTTATTGAAGGGAATGCGGCTTCGGTAACAGCCAGGCTATATCAGATAACTTCCTACGATCAGTTAGAAAATATGCAGCTGGATAGAAACCAGCGAAGAGAATTGCTGGAAAATTATTTGCAGTTTTATGCCTTACATATTCATGATTTTGGAACCCTGCGAAGTTTACCTGTATTAAAAGAGGTATTGCAGTAGGTGCGATTACCAGAGTCTTTGCACCTGGGTAGATTGCAGTAATTGGCCTTCCGTACTCAGATTGTTCAGCAATAGAATCCCCGGTCGCTTTCCGGGTTGTAGGCTTCCCAAACTTTCATTCAGTTGCAATGCTTGCGCTCCGTTATAGGTAGCCCAGGTAAGTAGTTCGGGGGTGGGTACTTCTGGAAAATGTTGCTGAATAGTATAAAGTTCGTGTAAGATGCTTAGAGAGTAGTTGCTGGCTAAGCTATCGGTACCCACTACTATCCGGGCGCCAATGCGGCGAAGCTCAGCGATAGGGGGGAGGGTATTTTCTATGTATTGATTGGCCCGAATACAAATGCACCAGCAGATGAACGGATGATAAGATTGGGCCCATTGTATATCAGCAGCTTGGGTAAACGTATCGTGCACTAGTAAAACGGTAGCCGCTTCCTTCATAAACGGCAGTACCGATTGTAAACTGCTTTTTCCGGTTGGTTCAAATTCGGAATGCCCAATGCCCAAGCTTTCGTAAAATAATGGCCAGTTGCCGGTACCATTTTCAAACAGCAACTGTTCATCGGCCGATTCCTGGGTATGCAGGGTAACGGGTTGATGCGAAAAATGGGGGCGTATTTTTTGCCAAAGTTTATTTGATACCGAGTAGGGGGCATGCGGCGATAAAGAATGCCGAAGGGAATGGCTTGCAAATGCCTGCTCACAGTCCAGGGCAGCTTGGTATCGGCTTTCTGCTACCGAAGGATGCCAGCCGGTAAGTTCAATAAAATTATGATAAGTAATGGGAGAGTTAAGTTTGGTAGATAGGGTGGCTAGTTGATTGCAAATATCACCCACCGCCTGAACCCCTTGATTCCATAGCTGTTGATCGGCTATTTGGATGGCTTGCTGCTGCTTTTCTGCGGCAATTTCCCTGTTTTGCATAACCTGCTTAACAAAAGAGATGAGTCCGGTTTTTTCGGGAATTACTCCCAGCATATAGCTGAGTTCGAGGTGGCAATGGCAGTTGATAAAGCCGGGGGTTATCCATCCGTTCAGGATTTCTATATTATCCCCGGCCTGGTTGGCGGAAACCAAATCTAGGATAGTGCCGGAATTATCTACCAGTAAAACAGTGCCGGCTTCCAATAGCTGTTGGCCATTGAATATGCGTTGGGGCTGAAGTTTCCGAATTGCCAATAGAGGAGGTTTATCAGCAAAGGTAATTGGTAATAGATAAGTGGTTGATGGAAGAATACGAGAAAAAATGCTTGTTTTTTCGGAGTTTTGGCGCTCAATAGTAAAAAAGTGACAAAATTTTTATTGATTATCAGTTGATTATAAGCATTGCATCTAAAATTTCTTATTTTTTGTTGGGAAAACTGATAGGGGTATCCTACCTTTGCCGTCCCTTAAAAAGAGGGATTTATTTGCCAGTGGGATAGCGCTGGTGTCAATTAAAAAGAAAAATTATGAGTAAACTTCATTTCACCACCAAGCATGCGAATGCGGCTACGGTTCAGCACAACTGGTATGTGGTGGACGGTACTAATCAAACCGTAGGTCGGATTGCGTCTAAAATTGCTTCTGTACTCAGAGGTAAGAACAAAGCTTATTATACTCCCCACGTTGATTGTGGCGATTATGTAATTGTAATTAATGCCGATAAGGTTGTATTTACCGGTAACAAATTAGAAGATAAGCAGTATATCAATTATTCGGGATATCCTGGAGGTAAGAAGGAAGAAGCTGCCGGCGATTTGCTGAGGCGTCGTCCGGAAGTAATCATGGAGCGGGCTGTAAAAGGCATGTTACCTAAAAACAGATTGGGCCGTAAGATGATTAAGAAGTTGTTTGTGTATGCTGGTGCTGAGCATCCGCATAGCGCACAACAACCTAAGCCTTTTGTTTATTAAAAATTCGAGTAGTAAAGTAAGATACTATCTATCAACAGGCAGGTTCTAATAAAGTATCTGCCAAAAGACAAAAAAAATGGAAAAACAAAAAAATGCAGTGGGACGCCGTAAAGAAGCGGTAACCCGTGTGTTCGTTACCAAGGGTGATGGAAAAATCGTGGTAAACGACAAAGATTATAAAGCTTATTTCCCGTTGGTGTATTTGCAAAATCAGGTAGAAGCCCCTTTAAAAACGGCCGATATGCTGGGAAAGCTCGACATTGTAATTAATGCTCAGGGTGGTGGACTGAAAGGACAAGCCGAGGCAGCCAAATTAGGAATTGCCCGTGCTTTGCTCGAAGTGAATCCCGAATTGCGTCCTGCTTTAAAAGAAGCCGGTCAATTGAAGCGGGATCCGCGTAGTGTGGAGCGTAAGAAATTCGGTCACAAAAAAGCCCGGAGAAGCTACCAGTTCAGCAAACGTTAATCATTGGGATTGTTGGGGAAGCCATTGGTTATCTTACTTAATCGCTTCTCTTTCAAAACCCGTAAACTATCAACTACAAAATCAGTAATAATGGAAAATAACACTTCATTACAGCAACAACTTCTGGACGCCGGTGTGCATTTTGGACATTTGAAAAAGAAGTGGAACCCAAAGATGTTACCCTACATCTTTGCCGAAAAGAAGGGCATTCACATCATTGATTTGAATAAAACCGTAGATCATCTGCAAGAAGCAGCCGCTGCTGTAAAGCAGATTGCGAAGAGCGGTAAAAAAATCATGTTTGTGGCTACCAAAAAGCAGGCAAAAGAGATTGTGAGCGAATGTGCCAAGCGAGTGAACATGCCCTATGCAACTGAGCGTTGGTTAGGTGGTATGCTTACCAATTTCAATACCGTTCGCAAGAGCGTAAAGAAAATGCAGAGCATCGAAAAAATGCTGGCCGATGGCAGTGCCGAAAGCTTAACCAAAAAAGAACGCCTTACTCTAAGTCGCGACCGCGATAAAATGGAGAAAGTGTTGGGTGGTATTGCTCAATTAGGTCGTTTGCCAGCAGCGCTGTTTATGGTGGATATCGGGCATGAGCATATTGCGCTCTCCGAAGCCAAGCGTTTGGGTATTGCTACTTTTGGAATGGTAGATACCAATTCAGATCCCAACAAAGTTGATTTCGCTATTCCTTCGAACGACGATGCTACTAAATCAATTGCTATTATCACTAACTATATTACGGCTGCTATTGCAGAAGGTTTAGCAGAGCGCCAGGCTTCTAAAGAAGAAGAAGAAAGTGACGAAACCAGCAATGAGAATGAAGCACGTGCTCGCAGACTGGAAGCTGAAGCGCAATCTGAAGCTGGCCGTGGCGGTAGAGGTCGTGGTGGAGCTACGCAAGGAGCGCCAGCCGGTGCACCCAAGCGCAGAATTGCCGGTGGTGGAGCCAGCCGTCGTCCTGCATCTGGAGGAAGCAGATAATTTGAAAGATTTGTCTTCTTTCCTTTCATATTGCTACAAGCAATGAGGAGGGAGGGCATTCTATAATCACTATTCATTTTAATAAAAAGATTGATCGATATGTCTACAGTAACTATTACCGCAGCAGATATTAATAAACTTCGCCAAACTACCGGCGCCGGTATGATGGATTGCCGGAAAGCGCTTACCGAAACAAATGGAGATTTTGAAGCCGCCATCGATTGGTTGCGTAAGCAAGGGCAGAAAGTTGCCGCCAAGCGCAGCGACCGGGAAGCAAAAGAAGGCGTAGTAATTGCCCAAACTTCCGCGAATCAACAAACCGGATGGGTTGTGTGCATCAGTTGTGAAACCGATTTCGTTTCTAAAAATGCTGATTTTGTGGCTTTTGCGCAACAAATTGCTGATGCAGCGGTTGCCAACAATGTTGCTACAGCAGAAGAGTTGAATGAAGTAGTAATCAACGGCGCCAAAGTAGCCGATATGATTAATGATAAACTGGCTTCTATCGGAGAAAAAATTGGGGTTTCCCGTTTCGAAAGAGTAGATGCTCCTTATGTGGCTTCCTATATTCACGGAGCTAACAGAATGGGTGTACTGGTTGGTCTTTCAGAACCTGCTGAAGAAGCTGGTAAAGATGTTGCCATGCAAATTGCAGCCATGAATCCACTGGCCGTTGATGCCGACAGCATTTCTCCCGAAGCGATTGAAAGAGAAAGGGCAATTGTAGTAGAAACTATGAAAGCCGATCCTAAAATGGCCGGAAAACCCGATGAAATGATTGCTAAAATTGCAGAAGGAAAGCTGAATGCATTTTTCAAAGAACAAACCCTGGTAGCGCAACCGTTTGTAAAAGATGGTGCGATGAGTGTTGGGGATTATCTGAAAAAAGCTGGTGCTAATGTTAAGGTTACCACTTTCAAAAGAGTAGCCTTAGGATAATTTGCAAAAATCTGATTATATCATAACCGCCCAAAAGGGCGGTTTTTTTATGTTTGCCAAAAAAAGTAATTTCAGGTAAAGTTTATTAAAAGCCTTTTTTCGTATGCAAGCTTCTCCTATTATAGAAACTGTTGAGCAATATTGTAAGCAATATCCTCTCCCTATTCGCAAAAGATTGGTGAGCCTGCGGAAGTTGGTAAAAGAACTGGCCCCGGAGGCAACTGAAAAAATCAGTTATCGGATGCCTTATTATGCATTAAATGGGCGGCTGGTTTATTTTGCGGCGCACACCCATCATATTGGTTTATATCCAATGCCCTCTGCTATAAAAAAGTTTCAAAGTAAACTCCACCCTTATGTGTACGCTGCCGGTTCTATTCAATTTCCGCATACAGCCCCCTTTCCACTTGAATTGATTAGAGCAATCATTGCTTTTCGGGTAAAGGAAAACAGGGAAAAAGCCATTCAAAAACCCGTTAAAAAAGCCCGCACTGTTGGGTAAGTAAGCAGTTTATGCACAGGGGCGTGAATTCTGCGGAAAAATAAGGTTATTTGCATACGTAAATTAAATTCTTACCATGCTACCCAAGTTCAAAAGAATCTTATTAAAACTATCTGGTGAAGCCCTTTTGGGTGATCAGCGAAATGGAGATCCCTTTAACCCCCAAATTATCGAGCAATATGCGCAGGATATTAAACTCGTAACGGAACTGGGTGTTCAGGTAGCGATTGTAATTGGCGGTGGAAATATCTATCGGGGTATGAATGAAGCGGAAAGCGGAATTGAAAGGGCACACGGCGATTATATGGGTATGCTGGCAACAGTTATCAATGCAATGGCTATGCAGGCCATGCTAGAAAAAATTGGGGTATATACTCGTTTACAAAGTGCCATCAACATGGAGCAGGTAGCCGAACCCTATATTCGCAGAAAGGCTTTGCGCCATCTGGAAAAAGGACGGGTTGTAATTTTTGGAGCAGGTACTGGCAACCCTTATTTTACCACCGACACGGCCGGCTCTCTTCGAGCAATAGAAATGAAGGCGGATGTGATATTAAAAGGAACCCGAGTTGATGGTGTATATACCGCCGATCCAGAAAAGGACCCGACTGCAACCAAATTCGAAACCATCTCTTTTGAAGAATGTATTCGAAAAAATTTGAAAGTAATGGATATGACGGCCTTCACCCTTTGTATGGAAAATAAGCTACCCATCATTGTTTTTGATATGAATAAGCCTGGTAACCTATTGCAGGTGGTACAGGGAGGTTCCGTGGGAACCCTCGTGAGCTAATTCATCCATTCATGTATTAATTTTCGGCCATAGGGCTCTCTTTTGATAACTTAGCGGATATGAGAAAAATGCTGGTTCTGTTTCTGGTTCTAAGCTTCGGTAAGCCATTACTTGCCCAGCAAACCCTTACCCTTTCCGATGCTATTAATATTGCCTTAAAAAATAGTTTCGATATACAGCTGGCTAAAAATAATCTGTCTATTAGTGCCATTACCGATGATGTAGGATTTGCAGGAGGGTTACCCGTTGTAAATGCTACCATCAACGATAATGAGCAAGTAATAAGTATCAATCAAAAATTTTCGGAACCTTCACGGGATGTTAAAAGATCCAACGTGGGGTCGAATAATCTTTCTGCCGGCGTGGTTGCATCCATGGTTTTATACAACGGCAGCCGGATTACAGCTACCAAAAAAAGACTGGAAGAAATTAAAGGGCTTAACCAGCAAGTTCTCGCTACCCAAATTCAGAATACCATTGCTGCGGTAATGACGCGCTACTATGATGTAGTTCGGCAGCAGGACTTTCTGAAAACAATTCATCAGTCAATTGCTGCCTCTCAAAAACGATTGGAAGTATTGAATATACGCAAAGAGTCGGGTTTGGCTAATCAGGCAGATTTGCTGCAGGCAAAAATTGATTTAAATGCACTTGAGCAAAATTTGCAAACACAGGAATTGTTAATTGATCAAACCAAAACCGATTTGCTCAACCTGATTGTTATGAAGCCGGCCGATGCGCCTATTGTTATTAGGGATACCATTATAGTGGACAAAAAATTGGTTTTAGACAGTATCCGCAAATACATGCCTACTAATCCTTCTTTATTAGCGGCCTCACAGCAAGTGAAAGTAAATGAATGGTTGGAAAAAGAAACAGAAGCCCTTCGCTATCCCACCCTCAGAGCCAATACTGGGTATAACTTTAACAGTACAAAAAGTGCTGCGGGTTTTGCGTTGCTAAATCAGAGCTTTGGTCCGTTTTTCGGATTAAATTTAGGGATACCCTTGTATACTGGAGGCGTTAATAAGAAGCAACAGCAAATTGCTTCCATCAATACTCGGAATGCGCAGCTTCAGTACGACAATATGTTTTTTAATATGGAAACCGGCATCGTGCGAACCTATCAATCCTATAAAAGTAATCTGCTACAACTACAAACCGAAACGAAAAACTATCAGCTGTCATCCGAACTGCTCGATTTGGTTTTACATAAATTTGAACTGGGTGAGTCAACCATATTGGATGTGAAGCAGGCTCAGGTGAGTTTCGAAAACGAAGGATTCCGTTTAGTGAATCTGAGCTATGCAGCCAAAGTAGCTGAAATTGAACTGAACCGGATAGCTGGTAAACTGGCTCCCTAAAGCCAGGCTCTTGCTTTTACAAAAGTTGCACTCGCTTAAAGTAAACAACATGTCGCTTACACCCTCCATTACCTCTCGGTTACCTCTGGTAGGAACTACCATTTTTACGGTAATGAGTCAGTTGGCTAAAACCTATGATGCGATTAATCTGGGTCAGGGTTTTCCCGATTTCCCCATGAGCCCTCAATTGGTTGAGGAAGTGGCAAAAGCTATGAGGGATGGGCACAATCAGTACACGCACATGAATGGCTACCCATTATTAAGGGAAAGAATTGCCGAAAAAGTAAATAACCTGTACGGATATCCAATAAATCCCGAAACACAGATTACCATTACACCTGGCGGCACTTATGCGATTTATACTGCACTCACTTCGGTATTGCAACCGGGTGATGAAGTGATTGTTTTTGAACCTGCCTACGATAGCTATATACCCAATATCACCATCAATGGAGCGGTTCCCGTGCTTATTCCTTTAACCTTTCCCGACTATCGGATTCCTTGGGATCAAGTGAGAAATAAAATAACCCCCCGTACCCGAGTAATTATGTTGAATACGCCCCATAATCCCACCGGCATGATTTGGCAGGAAGCGGATATGCGCGAGTTGGAAAACATCATTGCGGGTACTTCTATTTTTGTGTTGAGTGATGAAGTGTATGAGCATTTGATTTATGATGCTCAAATTCATCAAAGTGTATTGCGATATCCTGCATTGCGCGATCGGGCTTTTGTTTGCTTCTCTTTTGGTAAAACCTATCATTGCACCGGATGGAAACTAGGCTATTGCATCGCCCCGGAAAGCATGATGCAGGAATTTAGAAAAGTTCATCAGTTTAATAGTTTTTCCTGTGATACGCCTAAGCAGGTAGCACTGGCAGAATATATGCTGGATACCAATGCCTACTTAACGCTGGGTGCATCTGTGCAGCAGAAAAGAGATTATTTCTGTAAATTAATGCAATCTACTCCCTTTGAATATATACCCTCTTCGGGAAGTTACTTTGCTTGTTTTCGCTATGGTAATTTTAGCAATGAACCAGATCGGGAAATGGCGATTCGGTTAACCAAAGA
>JBIINW010000298.1:0-2684 GCA_044337245.1 Sediminibacterium sp.
AAAGTTACTAAAAATGTAAGTAGGTTTACAGGCAACTCTTTACACGGGCAATTATGGAATACAGAAATTTTGGAAAAACAACGCTTCGTGTGAGCGAAGTAGGATTTGGCTGTTGGGCCATTGGTGGTGCTATCTTTGTTGGCAATATTCCTATCGGATGGGGCGAAACCGACGATCGGGAGTCTAAATTGGCCATTCATGCAGCAATCGATGCCGGCATTAATTTTTTCGACACAGCCGATTTTTATGGATTGGGTCATGCAGAAACATTGCTGGGAGAAACCATTGGAAACCGCTCGGATATGGTAGTGGCCTCGAAAGTGGGACAGAAAACCCTCGACAACGAGCGCATTGAAATTGATTATTCGAAAAAGTATATTATTGAAGCTTGTGAACAAAGTTTGCGCAGGCTAAAGCGGGAGGCTATTGATTTTCATCAGTTGCATGTGGCTCGAATGAGTCATTTAGAAAATGGGGAGTGTATTGAAGCCATGCAATTATTACAACAGCAGGGTAAAATAAGATACTGGGGTATTTCGCTCATAACCTTCAATCCATTTCCAGAATCGGAATTTTTTCTAAAAGCTTCATTGGGGGATGGGTTTCAGTTGGTTTTTAATTTGATCAATCAGCGCGCATTACCCATCATACAACAGGCTGGTAAACAGGGATATGGGATTATTGCCCGTATGCCATTGCAATTTGGATTACTAACGGGCAAGATGACGCCGGAATCAACTTTTGGAAAAGATGATCACAGAAGTAATCGCCTAGTTCCGCAATTATTGTCCGCATCCGATCAAATATTGAGAGAAAAAATTCAACCTCTGGCGAATCAATACAATACAACCCTTACTGGATTGGCATTGAGTTTTATACTCAGCTATCCCGAAATTTCAGTGGTGATACCCGGAATCCGGAAGCAAGAGCAGGTGGCAGGCAATACCGAGCATCTGGTAAAACTATCAGCGGTTGACAGGGAGTATTTGGCTTCCCTTTACGAATCGCACTGGCAGCCCGTAATGGAAATGATGGAAAAGCAGGGTTAGTTTTCTGCTTAAATTAGGGATGCGGATGGGGTAATTGAGCCAGCGCCCGTTGAATGCGGTGGATGGATTCATCTTTACCTATTAAAGCAGCTACTTCAAATACACCCGGACCAAATTTGCCGCCTACCAGCATAATTCTTAGGGGCAGCATCAACTCGCCTGGCTTAAGATCATTGGCTGCTGCCAGTTCTTGAAATGCATGATGCAAATCATCGGTATTCCAGTAGTTGGTTAATTGCCAGTTTCGAATCAACTCAACAAAAAATAAATTTTTAGCCTCATTCCATTTGGGTTTGATGGAGTCGATGTCGATGGTTTCAGGTGTTTGAAAGAAAAAAGATGTCTGGGGAATAAAATCAGTCAACAACGAACAACGCTCTTTCACCAGATTGATAATTGTTTCTAGGGGAAGCGCAGCGTCGTTAGTAATTCCTTTGGCTTGCAATATGGCTGCTACTTTAGGCAGTAATTCAGCGGAAGGCAAGCGTTTGATCCACTCCTGGTTATACCACTTGGCTTTTTCATAATCGAATTTCGCTCCGCCCTTGTGAACGCGGCTCATGGAAAAAACCTGGATAAGTTCTTGAATCGAAAAAATTTCCTGGTCGCTTCCGGGATTCCAACCTAAGAGCGCTAGCATATTTACAAATGCCTGCGGCAGAAAACCATTTTCTTTAAATCCACGAGCTGTTTCTCCTGTTTTAGGGTCGGTCCAGTTCATGGCAAATACCGGAAAACCTAATCGATCACCATCTCTTTTGCTGAGTTTGCCATGTCCATCCGGCTTCAAAATCAAAGGCAGGTGTGCCCATGCTGGCATAGCAGATTCCCATCCCAGGTATTTCCATAACAATACATGTACGGGGGCTGAGGGAAGCCATTCTTCTCCTCTGAAAGCATGCGATATTTTCATTAAGTAGTCGTCTACCACTACTGCTAAGTGATAAGTGGGCATCTCGTCGGCTTTCAACAAAACCTTATCGTCTACTGTATTGGTTTCAAAAGAAATTTCTCCCCGAATCATATCCACCAATTGTACCGTTTCGTTTTCGGGCATTTTGATGCGAATTACATGCGGGGTTTTTGCTGCCAGCAGTTGGGCAACTTCATCGGGTGAAAGGGTGAGGGAGTTTTTCATGAAACCCCTGATTGCCTGGTTATATTGTGGGGAAGGGTTGCTGTCTGATTTATATTTTTCCCGCATGGCTTCCAGTTCTTCCGGGGTATCGAATGCATAATAGGCGAAGCCATTAGCAACTAATGCTTCTGCATATTGCCGGTAAATGGGTTTTCTTTCACTTTGCCGGTAGGGGCCAAAAGCACCTCCTTTTCTAGTACTTTCATCGGGATCCAGTCCACACCATTCGAGGGTATCCAGAATATATTCTTCTGCCCCGGGCACCCATCTTCCCTGATCGGTATCTTCAATACGAACAATAAAAGTACCGCCCTGTTGTTTGGCAAATAAATAATTGAACAATACTGTTCTTACGCCTCCCAAGTGTAAGCCACCGGTGGGGGAGGGAGCAAATCTTACGCGAATTGGGTTGTTCATGTTACAAAGATACTATGCTTCCGGTTAACCTGTTTAAAGGATAGGTAAGGTGTATTGAAAAGCATCCTATACTCGTGTAT
>JBIINW010000100.1:0-9813 GCA_044337245.1 Sediminibacterium sp.
GTTGGAGGCCGTGCGGGTTTTATACCACATGGCTGCATACAATTCGTTGGCATTAGCCGGATTGATATCCATATCTACCGCACCAGTATTATCATCCACATACAACACCTGCTTCCAATTTTGTCCGCCATCGGAGGTTTTATAAACACCCCTCTCTTTATTGCTAGAATATAAATGCCCCAAGGCAGCTACCCAAGCAACAGATTCATCGGTAGGATGCAGCAGAATTTTACCAATATGGTGGCTCTCAGGTAAGCCAAGGTATTGCCAGGATTTTCCATTGTTATTCGAGCGATAGATACCCATACCAGCATAGGATGAACGACTGCTGTTTACCTCACCGGTGCCTACCCAGATAGCGCGCGATTTCCAGTTTACCGCAATATCTCCGATGGTAAGGATGTCGGTAGAGTCGAAAATAGATACAAAACTTTGTCCATTATTGATTGTATGCCAAAGCCCTCCGGTGGCATAAGCCACATAAAATTCAGTGGGGTCTGCCGGATTTACATCAACATCTACTACGCGACCGCTCATGATAGCAGGACCCACATTTCTAAAGGGTACCTGATTTACCAGTGATTGAGCGGAGAGGGCTTTTCTTTGGGCTGTTACGGATAGCCGGTCAGCTGCCGAAGTGGGTTTTACCTGCGCCCAACTGTTGGCAGTAATGAGCAAAACAAGGCTTAACAATAATTTTGGAATAGCGTTGCGCATTTTTATAATAAATTTAGGGTACAATTTACTCAATATGTGTTGTAGGTGGCTAATCGGAATGCTTTTATTTTCAACAGGTGCATCGGCTCAATATAAGTCATTTATTAAGGGGGTTCATGGCGATTCTATCAATAAGGTAGATATGAATGATATGAAGCAGGGAAAATGGGTAATTCGGGTAGCTCCCCTGCGAGGAAACCCGGGATACGAGGAAGAGGGCTATTTTAAGGATGACCTCAAGCAAGGTACCTGGAAAAGCTATAATTTGATGGGCGATAAAATTGCTGAAGAGGTTTTTCGCAATGGAAATAAAGACGGCAGGTGTGCCTACTTTAGTGTAGCCGGACTAATCAGGGAAGAATATTGGCGGGCCCCCAGAAAAACGGATCAATTATATGATACCATTATGGTGCCAGATCCGGGCATTGCCAACAAATACAAACAAGTGATTATCCGAAATGAAGGCCATTCCATTAAACACGGCACCTGGCGTTATTTCGACCCCGTATATGGCAAAATAATAGCTGAAGAAAAATATTATCTGGATGACTTGCAGGTAAATAACAAGGATGCGGCTCCTCCACCAGTAGACACCAGCGCAAAAAAACGACAGGTGCTGCCTAAAATGCCAGAAACTCCGAATTTTGGCGGTAAAAGCCGAACTAAGTCGGTTATTCAATAATACCTGTTCCTTTATTTTTCCTTCAGCTGCCGCTTGAACAAATTATTGATATAGAATAGTTGGTAATCAATGGCATTATCCCAGTAAGGCCAATTGTGCTCTCCCGGCCGCTCGAGATATTCGTGTGGAATTTTTAAACGCAACATTTTTTCGTGTACCGCCCGATTCATGGGTAATACTCTATCTTCTGTACCACAGTCGATTAATATATGGAGCGAATCTTTTGGATACTGCTCAATCACGTTCAACACACTCCAATTATTCCAGTACGAAGCATTGGTAATCGTATCACCCAATCTTTTCTCTACATTATAGCCTTTTCTGATAACTGAAATATGCAGGGCCCCACTCATACTGCCCGAAATACTAAAACGGTCGGCATGCCGAAATGCCAAAAATAGGGAACCATGGCCTCCCATACTCAACCCCGTTATGGCCCTAGCTTCACGAGCTGGAATGGTATTGTAATGACTGTCGATATAATCCGGCACTTCCATAGAAACAAAGGTTTCGTATTTAAAAGTAGAATCTATCGGACTATCAAAGTACCAGCTGGTGGAAGCGCCATCCGGACAAACAATCATCAATTGATATTGATCGGCCAGTTGTTGAATATGGGGCACTTTTTGAATCCAGTTGGCATAACTACCACCCGCACCATGTAAGAGGTATACCACCGGAAAACGGGTTGACTTTTTAACTGAAGGTTTTATCACCACCGTTTTGATTGCCTTGTGCATACTGTTACTGTAAATTTCAATGGTATCTACCTGGGCTGCCTGTAAGGTTCCTGCCAACAGCAGTGCTGAAATTAAAAAGGGGAAAAAATGTTTCATAACAAAAAAATAAAAGGGTTCTGTTACCAGAACCCTTTATGATTAAATTAAACGATTATTTCTTTTGCTGAGCTGCCTGCATAGGATTGATGCCTTGTGGTGCACCTCCTCTTCCTCCGGGAATTCTGCCCTTGAAAATGGCAAACTTAGAATCATCCGGAACCCGAGGCCAGGTATTGTTGCCTTCATTAATATCTGCTGTTTCACGCATCGGATCTATTTGAATTTTTACGGCTTTTTTAGTGGTCATAAATACTTTGCTAACAGCATTCTCATTTTTGCGCCAGATTTGTGCGGGAATATTTTCTTTCATTTTAGTACCATCTTCAAAAGTAAATTCCACAATTACCGGCATTAACAATCCTCCCTTATTAGTGCAATTAATCTCATACAAATGCATACCAGCATACCGGGCTTTCTCTTCTTCGGTTAACGGCTCGGGAGTAGGCATCGCAGGGGCGGGTTGACGAGTAACTGAATCGTATGGCTCTAATCCTCTTGCATAGCGCCAATAAAAATCTCTTAATGTTGTATCCACATCGGTAAGAAACAAGATACTCTTATCGGCACGATTCCGAATTTTAGAAATATCTTCAAATGAATTCACAATAGGTTTGGCAATGGGCCGTCCAGCTCCGGCACCTGGGGCATTCCCTCTTCCTACCATACCCATTCCGCCGGCTGTGTTGGCATTTGGATCGAATATAGCATGTCGAACACTATCCAGAGAAATATCACAGGCTTCTACCCCATAAAACCATCCCCGCCAGAACCAATCTAAATCCTCCCCACTCGCATCTTCCATTGTTCGGAAGAAGTCTGCGGGTGTAGGATGTTTAAAGGCCCAACGGCGGGCGTATTCTTTAAATGACTCATCAAATAATTCCCTACCCATTACGGTTTCTCGCAAAATATTCAAACCCACAGAAGGCTTTGCATAAGCATTAGCGCCAAAACCGATGATATTTTCACTATTGGTCATTATTGGCTCCAACTGATCTTTGGGTAACTTCATATAGTCTACAATACTAAATGCAGGCCCCCTTCTGGAAGGAAATTTATTATCATACATTTCCTCCGTGAGGTATTGAACAAATGTATTTAGCCCCTCATCCATCCATGACCACTGGCGCTCATCACTGTTTACAATCATGGGGAAGAAGTTATGACCCACTTCGTGAATGATAACTCCCACCATTCCGTTCTTTACTGATTCGCTGTAAGTGCCATCTTTTTCGGTACGGCCATTGTTAAAGCAAATCATTGGATATTCCATACCATTACTGGCCTCAATACTTTGGGCAACGGGGTAGGGATAAGGAATAGAGAATTTGCTATAGGTTTTGATGGTATGTGCTACCAGTTTGGTAGAATATTTGCGCCATAAACCGTAGGCTTCTTTTGGATAGGCACTCATGCACATCACTTTCTTTCCTTCTACATAAGCGGGCATGGCATCCCAAACAAATTTGCGGCTAGAGGCCCAGGCAAAATCGCGCACATTGTCGGCCTTAAATACCCAGGTTTTGGTGGCTTTACTTTTTTGTTTTTCTGCAGCAGTGGCTTCATCCAAGGTTACAATTTCAACGGGCTCTTTTGCTGTTTGGGCTTTATTCCAACGGGCTTGCTGAGCCGCTGTTAGCAATTGCGGATAGTTCTGGCACTCGCCAGTTGCCATCACCACATGATCGGCCGGTGTGGTTATTTGAACGGAATAGTTTCCAAAAACTAATGCAAATTCACCTGTTCCGGCAAACTGATGGTTCTGCCATCCCTGAAAATCACTGTACACACACAAACGGGGAAACCACTGCGTTATCGTAAACAAAGCATTGGCATCCTCCGAAAAAATCTCATATCCACCCCGTCCAAAAAATTGATAGCGGTTGGTTACTTTGTAGGTCCAGTCGATAGAAAAAACAAATTTTTGACCGGGTTTTAAAGCAGCCGGTAAATTCACCCGCATCATGGTTTTATTAATCCGATAGCTAAGCGGCTTTCCGGTAGTAGCATCGGTTATTTTTTTAATGATCTCTCCATTTCCATTATCAGCTCCGCCATTCGCCATTTGATCGAGCTGACCAGTAGTATACATACGGCTCAGATTAGAACTGCTCTGATAGTTGGCATTATTCACCGAGCTATGCTGATTTTCATCTAGTTGTAGCCAGAGATAAGTAAGTGCATCCGGAGAATTATTATAATACGTTATAGTTTCAGAGCCTTTAACCGTAAAATTAGGCTCATCCAATTCGCATTTGATTACGTAGTCGGCCCGTTGTTGCCAGTACTTAGGACCCGGGGCTCCGCTGGCTGTTCTATATTCATTGGGAGTGGGTAAGATAGTTCCCAATTGTTCAAAACGGTTACCGTGGTTAGAACCGGGATTGTTCATGATATTTTGTGCAAAGAGAGGGTACACAAAAAACAGGGAAGAAATCAGTAAAAATCTTTTCATTTTAATGGATTAAGAAGTTTGCACGTTGAATGGCCATTTCCAGTGCCAAGGCACCGATAGCACCGGAAAAATACAAAATATATTCTCTTCTGCTAAATCGAAATACATAAACGGCAGTTAGTGAAATAATTAATAATATGAATACGATTGCCAGTTGTCCTGCTTCCAGCCCCAGATTAAAAGCCAATAATCTAGGAACAATCTGTTCGGAGGTACCTAATAGGCTTTTCAGGTAATTACTAAATCCCAAACCATGGATGCAGCCAAAAAACAGGGCCAGGAAATAAATCAACGGAAAACGGGTTTGAAAAGTGAACTTTTTAACGGCCAAATTACTGATAGCGGTTAAAAAGATGGTTACCGGTATCAGCAACTCTACCCAATTAGTAGAAACGGTTATTATATCCAGCACGCTAAGCGCTAGGGTTATAGAGTGGCCGATGGTGAAAGCAGTAACTAAAATCAACACTTTCTTCCAATCGGCAAACTGATAGCGAAGACAAAGGGCAGCTATAAATAAGATATGATCCATCCCCTGCAGGTTGGCAATATGCTGAAAGCCTACTTCGAGGTACAAGCTAAAATCATTCATTTGCAGATAAGATAAATATTAATGAATTTTGTGCCATGACGAGTTTGGTAAAGATAGCAATTCAGCCCTTAGTTGCCATGTGGATGCTGCTATTTCATCCCTTTTATGTTTCGGTAATTGAAATCCAGCACAACGAATCTGCCGCCACCGCAGAAATCAGTGTTCGGATATTTACGGAAGACCTAGAACAAACCCTACGCAAACAAACCAATACTCCTATCGATCTGGTATATCCCAAAAACAAAACACTGGTAGATAAACAGGTGAGTGCATATATCCGTCAAAAATTGCACCTCACCATTAATGGAAAACCCTGCGAGCTGCAATACATCGGGTATGAAATTCAGAATGAAAGTATCTGGTGTTATTTTGAAATTCCCAATATCACCCAACTGAAAACACTGGAGGCAGACTGCAACCTGTTATACGAGTTTGTGAATGTGCAAACCAATATATTCCATGTAAAAAAAGGGAAATTGGAAACCAGTAAGAAGCTGGATTATCCTGCCAGCCACCTGACTTTTACCTGGTAACCCAGCAATTAGTCCTTGAGCGTTACCAACACTTTATCTATTCGGTGGTGATCCATATCAACTATTTCTAACTGAAATATCTTCCAATTCAGCAAATCGCCGGTGGAGGGTATTTTTTCTAATTGATGGATAATAAATCCAGCCAGCGTATCAAACTCCTGGTCGCCTTCCATCATCCATTCGGTTTTATCGAACTTATCTAGAAAATCATAAAAGGGTATTTGGGCATCTACCAGATAGGTTCCATCTGCTCTTTCAATAATTTCGAACTCCTGATCTTCTTCCTGAGGGATATCTCCCACAATGGCTTCGAGGATATCATTCAGTGTAATCAAACCCTGCACCGAGCCATACTCATCCACAATAAAACATTGATGAATTTTGGTTTCCCTAAATTGTTCGAGTACTTGATAGGCAGTAAGATTTTCAGGCACATACATAGCCGGGCGCATTACTTCCTGTATGGTTTGTTCGGGACGCGCGGTAAAAAGGTCTTTGATAGAAACCATTCCCTCTATTTGATCGATATTTTTATTACAAACCGGATATACCGAATGTACTACTTCAGTTAATCCTGCTTTGGCAACGGCAACTGTATCATTTGCCGGCAACCAGATAATATCAGACCGATGCGTCATTAAAGAAGTGATATTGCGGTCGCTCAAATGAAAAACCCGTTCGATGATTTCCTGTTCGGCTTCTTCAATGGCACCATGCTCGGTTCCCTCACTGATAATGGCTTTGATTTCTTCTTCGGTTACCTGATTTTCATTGGTATGAATACCCAGTAATTTCATAATCAATTGGGCAGATTTGCTAAGCAACCAGATAAACGGATAGGTAATTTTCATCAGCATGTGCATCGGCTTGGCCATCATTTTGGCAATGCGCTCGGGATTGCTGAGTCCAATACGTTTAGGCACCAACTCTCCTAGCACCATGGAAAGATAGGTTAGCACAACTACTATAACTGTTGTGGCAAGTGCAGCACTGTAGGGCTCTAAAATTGGGATGCCCGACAACCATTTTTGCAGGGGTGCTTTAAAATTATCCCCCGAGTAAATTCCGGTAAGCACACCAATTAGGGTGATACCAATTTGCACGGTTGATAAAAACCCATCGGGGTGATTGGCCAGTTTAAGGGCACGGGCAGCCTCTGCATCCCCTTTGGCTGCTTGCGATTCTAATCGCGCTTTCCGGGAAGAAATCAATGCGATTTCAACCATGGAAAAGAGTCCATTTATTATGATTAACGCTATTATTATCAGAATATCTGCCATAATTAATTCATAAAGTTAACAAATTGCCATCAAAGCTTGCTTCGTGGGGGTAAATGCACGATCGCATACTTTCCACAAACCGAATCTCGGGTTGCCGGATTCAAAAATTCAGGGGTTATCATAGAAACTCCATAATTGAACCCTTGATGAACTATTTGTGAGCCGGGATAATGCTGCTGAAGCACCGGCACACTATCCATTACGGTGATGATGTACTGTTCATTTTGAAGCAACTTCCAGTCGTGTGTATTAGGAAAGATATGGCGGCCATAAAAGTAAAGGGAGCGTCCGGCATCCGGACCAAATACCATCATCTTCTCTTTTGGTAAAGATTGCTTATTAATAAATGCAGCAGCATCATTTCCCATTTGGTATTTCAGCACATTCGGATAAAAAGCGGTGCTTAAAAAAATATTTACTCCAACAGTGGTATAAACGGCCAGTATAACTAAATAGGGCGTTTTGCGTAACCGAAAAATAAAACCTAAACACACCACCCCTCCTATTATTGAAAGTACCATTACCCATATTGGTAAAGTGGGGAATGCCCAAAAAAGTAAGGCTATCAGCACCACCCACATAACAGCAAACAAAATTGCATGAAAAACGGTAAAGAACCGACTGATTTTTTTATAGGCTTCTGCTTGCAACAATTGAAATAAAAAATGTGCAGTTACAATAGCAGCCAATGGGAAAACTACAAATATGTAATGGGGCAATTGATACTGGCTTCTAGATAGTACTAAATAAGTTACAATAAAACCTCCCGGGGCAATCCATTCCTGTGCCGAGTTGATTTTACCCCGATATACAATCAACAAGTACACTCTCCAAATAAGCCCGGCAGAAAATAACACAATCCAGGGAAGAAAACTCCAAAGCATATTTTCGAATAAGAAACTGAAATAGCTCATTTCATGGAAAAAATTTTCACCGGTAAATCTGCCGAAACTCTGCGTCCAGAAATAAAATCGCAATCCCGACTGTATGGGTATTCCATTGATTAATTTACCCGGCTGTAAATCGTATTGCTGATACAGTCCTATGCACATAGGAATCAGCAGTAATCCCACGCCGAATATCACCCCGATATATTCAACTTTAAAAAACGGTTTCCATTCTCTTCTCAATATAAAATGTGGGGCAAATGCAAAAGCAGGCACCAATAATGCAATGGGGCCCTTGGTAAGCATGCCACCCGCAATGGCAATGGTTGCAATTAATAAAGATCGCTTTCGATTGCTCTGATACCAATCTGCCAACTGCCAGAGGCTTAGGGTTACACAACCCATCAACATGGTATCACATCGCACATCGTGGGTAATTAAAAAAAGTGCCTGGGAAGATGCCAGCACAATGGCGCTTAAGCGGGCTATTTGCTGATTGTAAAATAAGCGTGCCAATTGATAGGTAGCCACCACCGATAATATAGCAAATAAAAGAGAGGGCAACCGAAATGCCCAAGTACTTACGCCAAATAACCACATAGAAAAAGACGAAAACCAAAAAAGCAAAGGAGGTTTATCCAGATAATCCTTCCCAACATCAAATACCTGTAAGAAACTTTTCCGCTCAAGCATTTCACGACTGATACTGGCGTATTGACTGGCATCGATATCCATTAAGGGTACTGCAAAAAATCCGGCAAGCCATCCAACAAAACAAATGAAAAGCAGCCAATGAAAAGTGGAACGATTAATCATTACGGTCGTTATTTAAAAAGGGTAACCCACCTATGCGTTGTGTATATAATCGGGCGGTGAAAAAGCCAATACCTGAACCCAGCAATGCACCACCAACTATATCCATCGGATAATGAACGCCCACATAAACTTGTCCATATGCCACGGTTATGGCCCATAGCAAAAATATCCAGCCATATCCCTTTAACCAGTTCTGCAGGGTAATCATTAAAAATACAGCAATGGCAAAATGATTGGTAGCATGGGAGGATGTAAAACTATATCCTGCACCACATCCATCCAATAATAATCGAACCGAACCTGCTAATTCCGGTTCGTTGCAGGGGCGCAATCGGGCAAAAATGGGTTTAATAATTGAACTGCTGATTTGATCACTGAGCAAAATAGTTATCAATGCCATAATGATCCAAGGTAAACTGCTTTTTTTGGCATTCGCAATTACAAATATTAGCAGAAATAGATAGAGGGGCGTCCAGGTAATCGTCTCACGCCACCAGGGAAAAATGGCATCCAGAAAAGGATGAGAAAGTTGCTGATTTATTAAGGCAAATAATTTTCTATCGGCTCGAATTAACCAATCCGGTGCTACCAATAACAAGCTGTGTATGGGCGCTCCCATTAAAAACATGGTGTAAATATAGGGGTTAGTATTGGGTTGCCAAACGAGGAAGGCTGTTCAGAATAAGGGAACATAATCACTGTTTAGTTGCTATTAAAATCAGGCGGTCGGATTGTTGCCCATCGAAAGGATTCAATTGGTAATCTCCAAAAATTTCCTGAATCTGTAAACCACTGTATGCCAGCATATCCGAAAAGTCGTGTAAAGTGAATTTGGCTACTTTTTCGGTAAATAAATGTCGCAATGAACTTCCGCTAGTATCTTTAATTTGAATTTGCTTGTAAAAATGATGTTCATCCTGCCATTTAGCAATTTGAAAGGTGATCTGATCCGATGCCTCTTCTTGCAGAAAGGTCTGTGGCAATTCACGAGAAGCTTTAGCTACATTGATAT
>JBIINW010000010.1:0-31714 GCA_044337245.1 Sediminibacterium sp.
CACAGCCGGTACTGGCCACTATTTTACGAGCCGGCCTACCGATGCATCAAGGAATGCTGCAGTATTTTGATAAAGCCGACAATGCCTTTATTTCAGCCTATCGCAAACATCAACCTGATGGAAGTTTCGAAATAAGTATGCAGTATATGAGTTGCCCCTCTCTCGAAAACAGGATTGTAATTATCAGTGACCCCATGCTGGCAACGGGAGCATCCATTATAAAAACGATTGACTTTATCCGAAATGAAGGCCAACCCAAGGCAATTCATGTGGTGTGTGCCATTGCCTGCAACGAAGGGATTGAGATGATTCAGCGGGATTGCGGTGACCAAATCAGCATTTGGTGTGGAGATATTGATGATGAGCTAACCGCCAAAGGATATATTGTACCCGGCTTGGGGGATGCGGGTGATTTGGCTTTTGGAACTAAAAGTCAGCAATAAATAAGGGTCGGAAGGCTGGAAATAGCTTATTTATAACGCTTTTAACTGCCGTAAATGCTTGTTTTTATATAGATTTGCCTATATTCCCTATGAAATGCTCAGAATCCTGATTGTCATATTATGCTGTTGCCTCTTCGGCAGTGCACAGGCACAGGATCCGCATTTCTCCCAATTTTTTGCTTCCCCCCTTACTTTGAACCCCGCATTAACCGGAAAATTTTCGGGCACTTACCGTATTACAGGCAATTACAGAAATCAATGGCCTACCATTAATAACGCCTACGTAACCACTGCATTTTCTGCCGACTTTCATATACTGCAAAATAAAATCCCCAATAACGATACCTGGGGATTTGGCATGTCGGGGTATAATGACAAAAGTGCAAATGGGGCTGTTTCTTTCAATTTTGCTTCTCTTTCCACAGCTTACCACAAAGGACTTGATGAAGATGGATATCATCAGATTGGAGCCGGTTTTCAGGTTTCGTATGCCAATATGCTGATTAATACCTCCATGTTAAATTTTGAAGATCAGTTGACTGCCAATGGATTTACAGGCCTTACCTCTGAAACATTTAATGGGGCTACCCTTGCTTCTAAATATGTAGATGTAAATGCCGGATTCATGTATAATGGCAGTACCAGCGATAAAAATAATTTTTACTTTGGGGTAAGCATGTATCATATTAACCGGCCTAAACAAAATTTTAATGGTGGCCAGTATATATTAAGTCCTAGAACAACCATACACGGGGGTGGTTACTTTCCGGTATCGCCACATGCAACTTTACATATGAGTGCTTTACATATGACGCAAGGTGGTGCTTCAGAAACCATGCTGGGTGGAGCTATTCAGTTGATTGCCAATCCGGAAGTGGAAAAGCCGGTTAGCATTTATGCGGGAAGCTGGCTCCGTTTAAATGATGCCTACATTCCTTATCTTGGTTTAGAGTTCAACGATTTGCGAATTGGAGTTAGTTACGACCTCAATACTTCTGCACTAAAAACTGCTTCGCTTAATAGAGGGGGAATAGAAATTTCCTTGATTTACGTAAGAAGGCCTTCTACAGATCGACCCATTAATTGTCCTAAGTTTTAATAAAAATATCCCGACCTATATCCATTTATAATTTAGATGGGTACTAAAAAAGAATCTCGTGCTAAAGGAAATCATTATAGCCATTCAAGCTTATTTCAAGGCTCATCGGTTTATTCGAGAAAATAAGTTGTGGAAGTGGATTCTGATTCCCGGAATTTTATATACGATTCTTTTCATCATCAGCCTCTCCTATTTCAGTAGCACTTCGAGTAATTTTATTGAGTGGTTTATTTTAAAAACTGGATTAAAATCTTGGAATGAAAAACTCAACGACGGATCAGTCAGTTTCCTGCTTGCTTTTGGAACGATGTTAGTTTGGTTGATTTCACTGATGCTTTATTTTTCTTTGTTTAAATACTTGTTCCTGATTATTGGTTCTCCCATATTTTCTTACTTAAGCGAAAAAACGGCTGCCATTATGGAAGGCCGAAATCAACCTATTGATAGTCGTCAAATGCTAATCGATATCAAAAGAGGTATCCAGCTTTCCCTTCGCAATAGTTTTTGGCAAACTATTTATCTTTTATCCATATTGGTGCTAAGTTTAATTCCTGTAGTGGGATGGCTTACTGCTTTTTTGGTACTTATAATTGAATGTTATTTCTACGGATTTTCGATGGTTGATTATTCACTCGAAAGAAAAAAGATGAGTGCCTCACAAAGTCGATTATTTATCAGCAACCACAAAGGTTTGGCCATAGGCAATGGAATGGTATTTTATATCTTTCATATTATTCCAATAGTTGGATGGGTACTAGCCCCCTCTTATGCAGTGGTAGCCGCTACCCTAAGCCTTTACTCTTTTCAAGATTCCGCAGCAGTTTAAAGCAAAGTACCCAATGCATACCCAAAATACTCCCGGACAGCTTTATCTGATACCAACCGTTTTAGATGAATCTGCGCTGCATACGATTCCACCTTATATTTCGGAAACCATAAAAAAATGTAACGTTTTTATGGTTGAAAATGCAAGAACTGCCCGCCGCTTTGCTAAAAAATTATGGAGGGAGATGGTAATTGACGAATATGAGTGGCTGGTGATTGATGAAAAGGATGCTGCAGTGCAAAAAAAAATGTTAGCTGCCTTGCAGGCAGGGAAACAGGTTGCCATCATTAGTGAAGCAGGGTGCCCTGGTGTTGCAGATCCAGGTCAATCGCTGGTGTTAATTGCTCAACAGCAGGGATACCGGGTTATTCCATTGGTAGGGCCTAACTCGATTTTGCTGGCATTAATGGCTTCGGGCATGAACGGCCAACATTTTACTTTTCACGGATACTTACCCATTGATTCGGTTGAGAGAAAGAAAAAAATAAAGGAATTGGAAACCATTTCACTCAAAGAGAATAGTACTCAATTATTTATAGAAACCCCCTACCGGAATCAGGCCATGCTTGCTGATTTGATAAATACCTGCCGAGATCAAACACTTTTATGCGTTGCCGCTGATATTACAGGTGATGCAGAAAGTATCCTTACGCAACCGATAGGATCATGGAAAAAAGGAACGTATCAATACCACAAACGGCCAGCTATCTTCCTTTTGCTGGCTCAATAGCTGTGCTAGTTTTTGGGTCGAATAGAGTTTTCCTGCCATGCTGGATCCCGAACTTCGTAGATACTATCTACAACATTTCCCTGCATGCCTCTCCAGGGCAAACTGCCCAAATATTGCTTGTAATGTAGATTTAATTCCCTTCCCGATAGTTTCATAAGTTGTTCGGCCAAATGGGGGTCGGTAACACTAAATGAAAACTCGTTACTCTGGATATTAGCTTTGAATCCGCTCTGAATTAATTTTCCTTCATAGGTTTTAAAAACCAGTCCTTTCTTTTGGAAAACATTCAGCATGCCGGCCTGTGTTCCGTCGGCAACTGGATAATAAAATCTCCAGTAAATGAAGGGAAGCAGCACCAGTATCATAAATACCAGCAAATACTTGAAAAACTTTCTAATTATTATCATATTATAATCCGTATTTATCAACTAAATAAATGAGCGCCGCCATATTGATAGCGCCCAGTAATAATTCGCGCTTGTTCACATTCTCAAAAACATCGGTTCTGGCATGGTGATAATCGAAATATCTTTGCGGATCTGGTTCCAACCCACAAATGGGGGTTGAAAAAAGTCGGTTTAATGGGCCAATATCTGCACCGCCACCTCCATTGGTGATTTCTGTTACACCATAGGGAGTTAACCATTTCACCCAAGATTGCATCTTCGTTAACTGGGCTGGATTTAATCCGCCTACCGTAAAACTTCTTGGTGTAAACCCGCCTGCATCACTTTCTAGGGCAAAAATATGTTTTTCTTTTTTAGCCTCTGCTTCGAGTGCATATTTTGTACCGCCGCGTAATCCATTTTCTTCATTGGCAAATAATACAAACCGAATGGAGTGTTTGGGTTTATAACCCATGGCTTTTAAAACGCGCATTACTTCTATAGTTTGCACAACGCCCGCTCCATCATCATGAGCGCCTTCATTCACATCCCAACTGTCGAGGTGAGCACCTACAGTAATATATTCTCCAGGAAAATCGGTTCCGGTTAATTCTCCTACCACATTATGACCAATGGTATCTGGTAAAAACTTTCCGTTGGTAGTCATGGATACCACTAAGGAAGATTTACGGCTCAAGTTCCAGATTTCATCTGCATCGCGAGGACCAACAGCAACGGCAGGAATTCGTGGAAAAGAGTCGTTATAGGCCATGGCCCCGGTATGGGGATCATTCGCAACCGACTCGGTAAGTGACCGAATCATAACACCTACTGCACCATATTTTGCAGCCTGACTAGGGCCATTACGACGGTATATGCCAACCTGCCCATAGGATATAAAAGGCTTTACATTGGTTGGATCGAATCCTTTGTTGAAGTATACTATTTTACCAACAGCACTATCTTTACGTTTTTCCAATTCGGCAAAATCAGCAACGGCTAATAGGGGAGCCTGTACGGTACCCTTGCCAATTGAATTGCCCAATGCCAATACATCTAATTTTTTGGGGAACGGTTTTTTATCCATTTCCACAATTGTTGCTAAATCGGTGCCGCCCCTTACCCAATGGGGAACCATACATTGTTGTAAAAACACCTTATCCGGAGCTACCATTTCCATGGTAAATTTTCCCCAGCTAACTGCACGGGCAGACTGAGGAGAACCCGCCAATCGGCCACCCACCTGTTTGGTGAGTTGTCGGAGTAGGTCGTGGGCTTTCCCGTTTCGGAGTATATCATCCGACATTTTTTTTATAAATACGGAGTCGGCATCTGCCTGAGCAAATGATAAAACAGGCAGTAAGAATAGGATAATGGCTGCTTTTTTCATGGGATAAAGTTAAACAATTGGCAATTCAAATGGTTAAATAAAATATCACTTAGCGTTATGCGTTTTTTATTGTTACTTTCAGGTTGCTAAACAAAAGTATTTAATCTCCGCTGATTATGAAAATAGGCATTGTTTGTTATCCCACTTTTGGGGGAAGCGGTGTTTTAGCCACTGAATTGGGGAAAGCGCTGGCTAATGAAGGACACAAAGTTCACTTTATAACTTACCAGCAACCGGTTCGGCTAAATGCGTTTAATACCAATATTTTCTATCACGAAGTTCGGGTTCCTACTTATCCGCTTTTCGACTATCCCCCCTATGAATTGGCACTGGCCAGCACCATGGTGGATGTAATTATCAATTACGATTTAGATCTTTTACATGTACATTATGCCATTCCCCATGCCTCAGCTGCCTATATGGCCAAGCAAATTGTGAAGCAAAAGAATGGCAGAAATGTGCCGGTAATAACCACGCTACATGGTACCGACATTACCTTAGTAGGAAAGGATAAAACCTATGAGCCGGTAGTAACTTTTTCGATTAATGAAAGTGATGCCATCACTGCGGTTTCACAGAATTTGCGGGAAGAGACGTATCGTTTTTTCGATATCCGAAAGGAGATAGAAGTGATTTATAATTTTGTGGATGTAAAGCGGTTTGATAAAAAACCATTGGATGCTTTTAGACAAGTGATTGCTCCGGATAATGAAAAAATTCTGATTCATGCCTCCAACTTCCGAAAAGTAAAACGGATAGACGATGTGATAAAGGTTTTCGCTAAAGTGCAGGCAACTATTCCTTCTAAATTGCTAATGGTAGGGGATGGACCGGAAAGGCATGCAGCAGAAGAGTTGTGCCGACAACTAGGCGTGGATGAGCAGGTTCGCTTTTTAGGCAAGCAGGAACAGATGGAAGACATTCTGGCGGTAAGTGATGTTTTTCTATTGCCGTCGGAATATGAAAGTTTTGGATTAGCCGCTTTGGAAGCAATGGCAGCAAGGGTGGTGGTAATCAGTTCTAATGCCGGCGGGTTGGCAGAAATAAATATACCAGGTGAAACAGGCTTTCTGGCTGACGTTGGAGATACGGAAGCCATGAGCAACTATGCGATTCAACTGCTAAGCAATCCCGATTATTTAGCGAGTATGAAAGAAAAAGCTTTTCAGCAGGCTTGCACTTTCGACATCAGTAATATTATTCCTCAATATGAGAAGCTCTACAGCCGGTTTTGCCGAATGGAGCCTTCTAAATAGTTACTGATTCTCACGTATTACCTGCTCGATACTTTTTATAATCACCTCACAGGATTCTTGAAGTGCTGCTTCACTGATACATAATGGCGGTGCTATACGTAATCGGTCTGCCGCAAAAATAAACCAGTCTGTTATCAGTCCATTAGCAACGCAACAATGAATGATTTGCTGATTTAATTGTGCGGATGCAAACTGTAACGACATCCAGCATCCCGCAGATTGCACCGAAAGGATAGCGGGATGTTGCAGCGTTTTAAGTAGGAAGGCTTCCTTGTCTTTTACCTGTTCTATCCAATTACTTTCCCGTAAAACCTGAAAGGCAGCCCTGCCGGCAGCACAGGAAACCGGATGACCGCCAAACGTGGTAATATGGCCTAATACAGGTTGATAGCTTAGGGTTTGCATCATGCGGTGAGAAGAGATAAATGCGCCCAGCGGCATTCCCCCACCTAATGCTTTACCAAGTAAAAGGATATCTGGCACAATACCCATTTGCTCAAAAGCCCATAAGGTACCTGTTCTGCCAAAACCTGCCTGTATTTCATCCAATATCAACAAAACACAATGCTCGTCACATTTTTTTCTGATTTTCTGAAGCCAGGCCGGGCTGGGTGTTGTAATGCCACTTTCCGCCTGCACAGTTTCCAATATTACACAAGCAGTTGAACTGTCAATAGCATCCAATACCTCCTCAGAACCATATGGAAAATGGAACACATCGGGAAGTAAGGGTCGATAAGCTCTACGCCAGTATTCGTCGCCTATTACGCTCAACGCTCCCTGTGTACTTCCATGATACGCTTTATCAAAAGCTACTATTTTGGTTCTTCCGGTTACTCTTTTTGCCAGCTTCATAGCTCCTTCGGTAGCTTCGGCACCACTGTTAGTAAAGTAAACGCAGTTAAGCGAATCGGGTAAAGTGGCGGTTAGTTCTTTGGCATATTGCACGGAGGGGGTTTGAATCAATTCTCCATACACCATCAAATGCATATACTCCGCCGACTGCTGCTGAACTGCCTGAATAACGGATGGATGACTATGTCCAATATTGGCCACACTAAATCCCGAGATTAAATCGGTATATCTTTTGCCATCAGCATCCCACATATAAATACCGGATGCCTTCACCATTTCAATATTCATAGGAGCAGGTGAGGTAGGTGCCAGATGCTGTTGAAAAAGTTGACGAAGATTCATATAGTTTATAAGAAGTATACAGCCGGTAAACGCTGGAAGTTATTTAATTGGCTATTCTGCAAAATTAGCCGAATAGATTTATCTTCACATAGAAAATAAACGCTGTTATGGCTACCATTTTATCATTACCTGGCAAAAAACCTGTTTGGGGTAACAATTGTTTCTTTGCGCCCAATGCAACTATTGTGGGTGAAGTTACCATGGGGGATGATTGCAGTGTTTGGTTTAATGCGGTAATTCGGGGGGATGTTCACTATATCACAATGGGAAACCGGGTAAATGTGCAAGACGGCGCAATTATCCATTGTACCTATCAAAAACATCCTACACAAATTGGCAATCATGTATCTATAGGGCATCAGGCAATGATACATGGTTGTACTATTCACGATGATGTATTGATTGGGATGGGTGCGATTGTAATGGACGAATGTGTAATTCACAGCAATTCGATTATAGCTGCCGGAGCGGTAGTATTAGAAGGAACTATTGTGGAAGCGGGTACTATTTATGCGGGGGTTCCTGCTAAAAAGGTTAAAGATATTTCTCCGGAACATATTAGTGGTGAAATCAACCGAATAGCGAATAATTATGTAACCTATGCAGGCTGGTATCAGGCCGCAATTGACGAATCGGGCGCTCAACCCTAGTATATGAAAAATGTATTTCGCTCCATAGCACTATTGATTATCGTTAGTTGTATCCTTTCTGCCTGCGGTATTTTGGGTAAAAGAAAAAGCGGCTGCCCAGTTGGTAGAAATGTGGGTGCAGAAAGAATATTGGCAGGAGATAAGCAAGCAATTAAAGCCGCCTCAAAAAAAGGTAAGTTGAAATAATAATGATGGGTGGATGCTCAGTATTGCTTATCTGGGATGGTATCTAAAATAGCTCGATAACTTAGATAACGCTCTTCCGAAACCGTGCCGAAGGCCAATCCGGCTTTAACCCCACAATCCGCCTCATTGATATGCATACAATTATTGAAACGACAATGATGGAATTGTTGTAACATTTCAGGAAAATAATGAGAAAGTTCTTGTCGGGAAATATCTACCAATCCAAACTCCCGCAAACCGGGGGTATCTATAATACTTCCGCCGCCAGGCAAATCAAACATTTCGGCAAAGGTTGTTGTATGCAAACCCTTTCCACTCCATTCGCTCACTTCGGAAGTGGGTAATTGAAAATCTGGAAATAACGAGTTGATAAAGGATGATTTGCCAACACCGCTGTGTCCGCTCAAAAGGGTAGTTTTATTGTGAAGCTTTTCCCGAATCGTATCCAGTCCGGTATTGTTCAAAACACTTATTAATAGCACTTCATATCCCACTGCCTCATAAATTTCCCGATACCGATTCAATAAATCCATTTCTTTTTTTCGATACAAATCTGATTTGTTAAATACCAGTATAGCCGGAATATGAAAGGAAGCGGAAGAAACCAGAAAGCGGTCGATAAACCCCATGGAAGTTTTAGGCGAAACCAACGTAGCTAATAAAATACTTTGATCTAGGTTACTGGCAATGATGTGATGTTGGTGTTTATTATGCGGTGAAACTCTTGCCACATAATTAGTTCTATCATAGATATGGTCAATTACGGCAGATTCTTCTTGAACATCTTCTATTACCAGCTCTACTTCATCTCCTACCGCAATAGGATTGGTAGAAGTAATGCCATCAATCTTAAAGATACCCCTGGCTCGGGCCTGATAAAACTTTCCATCCAATGCCTTGGCAACATACCAGCTACCAGTAGACTTATAAATGCGGGCTTTCATTACAACGAAGATACTACAGGGGCTGCGGATAGTAAGTAAAATATGCGGGTGTCTTGGGGTGAAAATTTGCGAAACATTAACCATTTTATTTGCCAAAACGGGTATCTAGCCAAGGGTAGGCCGTTAAAATCAATATCTTCGCAACGTATGGAAAAGTTCGCACATGATACAGTAATGCCCTACCAGTCTAGCCACCTTGAAAAGAAGGAGCAAGTAGCCGGCATGTTCGATGATATAGCCCACCGATACGACTTTCTCAACAAGCTGCTGAGTGGGGGTATTGATGTTTATTGGAGAAAAAAGGCACTCACGCAGTTAAAGCAACTGCATCCCCAAAAAATACTCGATGTAGCTACCGGTACAGCAGAGGTGGCGATTATGGCCAATAAAATGCTGGCACCCAAGCAGATAATAGGGGTAGACATTTCGGAAGGAATGCTAGCACTGGGCCGGGAAAAAATTGATAAGTTAGGGATCAGCGATGTTATTACTTTAGAAACCGGCGACAGTGAGCATCTTCGGTTTACAGATAATGAATTTGATGCTGTAACAGTGGCTTTTGGTGTTAGAAATTTTCAACGACTGCTGCAGGGTTTACAAGAGATGCACCGGGTGTTGAAGCCTGGAGGTAAATTGGTTGTGTTAGAGTTTTCTAAGCCCTCGGGATGGGGCATCAAGCAATCGTATCAACTGTATATGCGATATGCCACCCCTATGGTAGGCAAATGGTTTTCTAATAACCGGAATGCTTATGAATACTTGAATGAAAGTGTGCAGGCATTTCCTGAAGGAGACAAATTTTTACAAATCATGCAAGAAGCAGGATTTAGTAACCCTCATCTGAAAAAACTTAGTTTCGGAATATGCACTATTTACTGCGGAAGCAAGTAATCATTCCGGTTTTTCTACTCCTCACAATGGGCTCGTCCGTTCAGGCCCAATATATGAAGGAGATTTATCGTCCTTATCACGACGATCTGGTTTACTATTTTGGATTATCCCTAGGCTATAACAATACCTATTTGCAATTCAACAAATCACCTCTTTTTTTGCAGTCAGACAGTATTGTGATTGCAGAACCAGGCAAAAGTGGGGGGGTAACCATGGGATTGTTGGCTACTGCACGTTTGAATGATCATTTTCAATTTCGCATCAATCCTCTATTGGTTATTGGCGGCTCCAGGGCCATATCGTATACATTAAAAAAGCCGGGATTGGGCGAAGCGCTCTTTCAAAAACAAACCTTACCCTCTACCATTGTAAGTTTCCCTTTTCAACTGAAATTCAATTCCGACAGAATCAAAAATTTCAGAACCTATATGATGGTAGGGCTGAAGTACGATATTGATTTATCTAGCAATTCATCTGCTAGAAATTCTGAAGACCTAATTAAACTGAAAAGAACAGACTATGGGTATGAATTGGGATTAGGGTTCAATTTTTATTTGCCCTTTGTAACCGTTTCTCCGGAAATTAAAATCAGCAATGGACTTGCCAATTTGCATCAAACAGATCCCGGACTAAAATATTCGAATGTATTAGAGAAAATTTTTTCTCGGATGATTGTGTTTTCTATTCATTTTGAGGACTGATGGCAGAATGATATCTGAATTGCCTTTTTCAATTAGTATGTTTACCTATAAAATGTTTGCCCGATGAATAGCTATTTGATAAAAAATGCTTTGATTGTAAATGAAGGAAAAATAATAGCAGGAGACTTACTAATTCGGAATGGACGGATAGAAAAAATTGGGGGCATTATAGATAGAAAAGAAGCCATTGCAGAGATAGATGCAGTAAATCAGTGGTTGTTACCGGGCGTAATTGACGACCAGGTTCATTTTAGAGAGCCGGGATTAACCCACAAAGCTACTATTTATTCAGAAGCGAGGGCAGCCATTGCCGGAGGGGTTACCAGTTTTATGGAAATGCCTAATACGGTACCCCCTGCATTTACACACGAATTATTAGAGGCAAAGTATGCTATTGGAAAAGAAAGTTCTCTTGCCAATTATTCTTTTTATATGGGCACTTCGGGTAATAATCTGGAGGAAGTGCTCAGCACCAATTACCGAAAACAGGATATCTGTGGCATAAAAATTTTTATGGGATCTTCCACCGGAAATTTACTGGTAGATGACCCATTGGTATTGGAAAGAATTTTTGAAGGTTCGGAGTTGCTGATTGCTACGCATTGTGAAGAGGAGCGAATGATTAAAGCGAACCTGGCAGCGATAAAAGAGCGAAAGGCAGTATTAGAACCGTCTGACCATCCTGTAATCCGAGATGCGGCAGCTTGTTTTGAATCTTCTTTTAAAGCCATTCAACTGGCTAAAAAGCATGATGCCCGTCTGCATATTTTACACATCACTTCTGCTAAAGAATTGCAGCTGTTCGGCAATATGCTTCCATTGAAAGACAAAAGAATAACGGCTGAAGTTTGTGTACATCACCTGCATTTTACTGCCGACGATTATGCAAGATTGGGTAATCAGATAAAGTGTAATCCTGCTATTAAGTCAGCAGAAAATAAAACAGCCCTATGGGAGGCTTTATTAGACGACCGGCTGGATGTAATAGCTACCGATCATGCCCCCCATACCTGGGAAGAAAAATCAGGCGGTTATGAACAGGCGCATGCAGGCTTACCCCTGATTCAGCATGGATTGCCTCTGATGCTGGATTATGTTGCCGCTGGAAAAATTAGTATCGAAAAGGTAGTTGAAAAAATGTGTCATTCAGTTGCCACTTGTTTCCAGATTAAGGATCGGGGCTTTATCAGGGAGGGGTATTTTGCTGATATAATTTTGGCAAATTCTAACGAACCGTTTACAGTTTCCCGCTCAAATATATTGTACAAATGTGGCTGGAGCCCATTTGAAGGCCATCGTTTTGGATCGAAGGTTACGCAAACTTTTGTAAATGGCAGGTTGGTTTATGGAAAAAACGGGTTTGATGAATCTGTAAAGGGAATGCGGCTGCAATTCAACCGATAATCGGGTTATGTGAAGGAAATATTGGTTGTATCGGCTATATTACAGGCGGAATAAGTTACCCTATGCTAGCAGACAAAACTACCCAAGCTGACTTATCGATTTTTCATCCCGATATTGAGCAATCGGTTTTTCACCATTTGAATTTTACGCAAACCAATGCAGGTAGAGAGTATTTACGGGAACTTTTGTCTAACCCTCTCAGAACGATACCAGCTATTGAAAATACCCAACAAACCATCCGCCTACTAGGGGAGGTTATAGATAAATGGCCGGCTACTATTTCAAATGGTACTTTGATGGTATTGGAGCAATTTTACAGTACGCCTATTAACAAATTACCCAAAGATTTAGGTGTTATTGGAGGATGGTATTATAGAATTACTTCACCAACCGATTATTCGTTAACCAAATATACAATAGAGCATACCATTGATTTTACAAATGGCATGGCGAATATTCTACTCTTGATAAAAGATGCGGAAAGCAGTTTTTTGAAAACCTGGTATGAACGATTAAAAAAACTACTCCAGCGGGAAGAAATTGGTCAACTGCTCAGTGCAAATAAAAAGCAATTAACCTTAGAGGATGTATTGTATTTTGGAAACTTTATCCGGGATAAATACAAGCAGGCGCTTCTTGAGATGATAGACATTTATTTCAGAATGGATGCTTATATGAGCATGGCAATTGCCGGTAAAAAATGGGGATTAAGCTTCCCGGTTATTACCGAAAGCAATGAGCCACTGTTAGAAGCGCGGGGACTATTTCATATTTTACTTCCGGTTCCTGTGCCATATGATGTTCGGCTGGACAAAACGGGAAACTTTATTTTCTTAACCGGCGCTAACATGGCAGGGAAGAGTACTTTTATCAAGGCAGTGGGGGTTTCAGCTTATCTCGCACATATAGGCATGGGGGTGCCTGCAAGTGAAATGAAAATAAGTCTGCTAGATGGTATTTTAAGTAATATTCATATTACCGATAACCTGATTCGTGGTGAAAGTTTTTTTTACAATGAAGTGCAGCGAATAAAAAGTACGATTGAAAAAATAAATACGGGCAAAAAGTGGTTAATTCTGATAGATGAATTATTCAAAGGCACCAATCAGGAAGATGCCGTTCGATGCAGCACTGCCGTTATGGAAGGGCTGAGAAAAAATGAAAATTGTTTGTTTATTATTTCTACCCACTTGTATGAGATTGGTGAATCTTTAAAAAGATATTCAAATATTCAGTTTCATTATTTTGAAACTTCCATTTCGGTGGGTGAACTTTGTTTCAGCTACCAATTAAAACCAGGCATTAGTAATGACCGTTTGGGTTATCTTATTTTACAAAAAGAGGGGGTGCTGGATTTGCTGAATAAGTTGTAGATTTCTTTGTTTCTTAGTCCAATCAAAACCCCTAGCCACACTTCATCTCCTTCAGCAGCTTTTGGTGCCCTGTGTTTACCTTACTATTCATTGGAATGAGATAGGCAAAACTGGGTGTTTTCTTCGCTACTTCAGGTACAAATACGGATTTTACTCTGCCGGTAACCAGCAACTTTGTGATTGTATTGGATTTAACAGGTATTCTCTTTGAAAATTAACTTTTTTTCATGCTGGTAAAAACTTTCGGCAGTGCCGTATTTGGGGTAGAAGCCATCCCGATTGCCATTGAGGTTAACGTTAGTATGGGTCAGGGCTACCATATTGTTGGCTTACCAGATAATGCGGTAAGAGAAAGTTTGCAAAGAACAGAAAGTGCCATCAAAACAAATGATTTTCATATGCCGCGAACGAAAATCATTGTTAACCTAGCACCGGCGGATATTCGGAAAAGTGGATCCGCCTTCGACTTACCCATTACTCTGGCAGTATTGGGTGCAAGTGAACAGCTAGAAAATGCGGAGCGCTTGGCCGACTATGTGTTAATGGGAGAGCTGAGTTTAGATGGGGCGGTTCAGCCGATTAAGGGGGCGTTACCTATTGCATTGCAAACCCAGAAAGAAGGATTTAAAGGATTGCTTGTACCCATAAGTAATGCAAAAGAGGCCGCCATGGTTGAGGGGCTCACTGTTTACGGAGTAAAGCATTTAAGAGAAGTGGTGGACTTTATTGCTGATGAAAAAAGTCTTTCCCCGGTTACTGTGGATATGAGTGAGGCTTTTACTCTGAAGCCTGCAGACTATGATATTGATTTTAGTGAGGTGAAAGGACAAGAGAACATTAAAAGAGCGATGGAAATAGCCGCGGCGGGTGGGCATAATGCTATACTGATTGGTCCACCCGGTGCTGGAAAAACCATGCTGGCAAGGAGGTTGCCAACCATTTTGCCTCCACTCAGTATGCAGGAGGCACTGGAAACCACCAAAATTCATAGTGTAGCCGGACGGCTACCGGAGAATTGTGCCTTGATTAATAAACGACCCTTTCGATCTCCGCATCATACGATATCGGATGTTGCTCTGGTTGGAGGAGGTGGAACACCGCAACCTGGAGAAATTTCATTAGCACATAATGGTGTTTTGTTTTTAGATGAACTTCCAGAATTTAAGCGGACTGTACTGGAAGTAATGCGACAGCCGATGGAAGAGAGAAAAGTGACTATTTCTAGGGCCAAGATGGCGCTCGACTTCCCGGCCAACTTTGTACTCATTGCCTCTATGAATCCCTGTGCCTGTGGATATTTTAACCATCCGGAAAAGGAGTGTACCTGTCCGCCAGGTTCGGTACAAAAATATTTGAATAAGGTTTCTGGTCCTTTGTTAGATCGTATTGACTTGCATGTAGAGGTTACTCCGGTTTCCTATACAGAATTGAGCCATCGGCAATCGACTGAGAGTTCAGCAACCATCAGAAAAAGGGTAATAGTTGCCAGAGAAATTCAATTAGCCAGATATGCCGGCAATCCCGGTATATATGCAAATGCGCAAATGAGTAGTCAACTTTTAAATAGATTTTGTCAGATTAATCAAACGGGAGAACAGCTACTAAAAACTGCCATGGAAAAGCTAAACCTGAGTGCACGGGCATACGACAGAATTTTAAAAGTTAGCAGAACCATTGCTGATTTAGAGGGCAGTGAGCATATAGAAACGGTTCATTTGGCTGAGGCGATTCACTATCGAAGTTTAGATCGGGAGGGTTGGGGAGGATGATAAATAATTAATTCTAGTTATATGAGTAAGCCATTATTGAGATTGAAACCAGGCGAATGTTACCATCTATATAATCATGCAAATGGGAGTGATAATTTATTTGTTGAAGAAAGGAACTATGGATATTTTTTAATGAAGGCATCTGTATATCTTAATAAGTCTGTGAAGGTATATGCGTATTGCCTTATGCCGAATCATTTTCATTTACTTATTCGTGTGAGGGATGAAAAGGAGATAAGAGAGCATTTGTCATATTCAATTGTATTTCGTGGAATGAGTGAATTGGAAAAAATTTACTTTATTGAAGATTGGATCAGTAAAAGTCTGGCTAATTTTTTCAGTTCTTATACACAATCCTTTAATAAAGTATATGGAAGGAGGGGAAGCTTATTTATGCCTAATTTTAAAAGAACTTGGGTTGAAAATGACAAGGCGTTTGCTAATATGATAAGATATATACATATGAATCCGGTGAAGCATGGTTTTGTTGAAGGGGTGGGTGATTGGGAGTTTACTTCGTATAAGAAGATGTTTACGAAGGGGAATGATTGGCTGGAGAGGGAATATGTGTTGAAATTTTTTGGCGGGGTGGAGCCCTATAAAAAATTCCATAGCTCTCAGCTTTTGGAAAGTTCAGAACTTTTGGAAAGTTCTGAACTTTCCAAAAGCTGAGTTATATTTGTTATTTAATGTTTATAATATTGATTATAAAGTAATTAACTATTTGATACCAATTTTTTTGATTTTAATACAAAGACAAAGCCAATAATTACCTCACATACCATTCATTTTCTATTTTTACAGGATAGCCATTCAAAACAAAAATTTTCTAAAATATATTATATATAATCTCCTACTTATGAAAAAGTTTATTATTACCAGTTTTGCATTCGCCTCTATCTTCCTTTCCCTTGCCTCCCTAGCCCAAAAAAAGGTAGGTCAAGGAGGTGGACAAGCCGCGAGGAGTGTTTCTAAATCGGCTGCTGCTCCTTCCAATAGATCAGCCGCACCTGCCAGCAACTCAAATCGTAACCTGAATTCCGGCAACAACGGTTCAAAAAGAGATAACCTGGGTGCTGATAAAAAATCTGTCAACAGATCCGGAAATAATAACTTTAGCGGTAATAACGTAAACATAGACAACAGTAAAAAAAACGTAAACGTAAATATCGATAACAGTAAAGATGTTAAAATAAACAACAACCGGGTAGTAAACAATAGAGTACGACCGAATGCCTATCGCCCCTACACCCGCCCGCCCTATCGCCATGGTGGATTTGTATACTTTAGCTACCGACCCTACTTTTACCATCCCTATACACCCTTCTTTTGGGGTCCAGTATGGCACCCATGGGGTTTCTTCGTAGCTGCTTTAGCAACTACTGCCATTATTGTAAGTATAGAAAACGCTCAATACCATTACGATCAGGGTGTTTGGTATCAACCTTATAATGGAGGTTACCAAGTGGTTTCCGCCCCTGTTGGAGGCACAATTACCACTCTCCCTCCCAATGCCCAAACCGTTGTAGTGAACGAGACTGTAAATAATTATTACTATGGCGGTGATTTCTATGAGAAAACTGAAAAGGGATATTCCGTTGTACCCGCTACTGCTGGTACCATCGTACCCAATTTACCAGAAGGCGGCAAAGAAGTAAAAGTTGGAGATCAAACCTACGTTCAGTTTGGCGAAATATTCTACCAACCCATACAAGTAGAAGGTAAAAACATGTATGAAATTGTAGAAGTAAAGAAAGAAGACATCAAATAATTTATTATGCGAGCGCTGGCCTTACACCTAATATTAGCCCTTACTCTTGTAACCCTTCTGCCAGATTTGAGTTTTTCGCAAACGGCAGTTAGTGCACCCCGACCAGGTGCCCCCGGTGAATGGAGGTACTTGGGAACAGTTAATGCTAAATTTACGGCAGATCACGATGCCATTGTAGTTCAAGGTCCCTATGACTTTTTTAGAAGAATTAAATTTAAGGTTACAAGTGCCCCTATTAATCTCATTCGTCTAATTGTAACATATGATGACAGAGGATTACCCGAAAATATTGATACCCGATTTTCTATTCCAGCCGGAGGGGAAAGTCGGATTATTGACTTACGGGGAAATAGGAGAAAAATTCGGAGCATCGAATTTTGGTATGATACTAAGGGGGTTTTACAGGGTAGAGCGAACGTTTCGGTATTTGGACAGAAATAACCGATTTTAAACGATTGACTTAAAATATTTCCGGAATCGCCCCTAATTATTAAATAGGTGCTATTTTTGGCAGAGGTTTTTGCGAATCTAGGAAACCATTACCTCATCCACCCATCTACAGGTCTCATCCGAATGCGCCAATCCTATCATCTTATTTCCCTTTTCTGCTGTTTCTGTTTTCTGTGCAGCAATCAACAGATTTTTGCACAAGAAAAAGATACCATCTATTTACGAAACAAAAGCATTGTTATCGGAGAGCTCCGTTCAATAAAACTTGGCCGGGTAGAATTCAAAGGAGACGATGTGAGTGTTCTGCAAATAAAAAACGATAAAATACTTACCATCAGCGCAGGAAGCCAGCATTACCGGATGGAAACCATCCAAAAACTCTCCTATACCGGAAATATTCGACCCGCCAATACCCCCGGAAATATTATTATCAATTCCACAGTAGGCGAAAAAGAAATACCACTGGCAGATATCAGTTACTTGTACAACTTTAGTTCATCTTGGATCTCCCGAATAAAAGGTGAATTTGGAGTGGGATATACCTATACCAAATCCAGTAAAATCGGCCGGTTGAACGTTAATGCCAAAGTCGGTTACCGATCTGCCAATACTGAAACTCAACTTTATGGCGACATGATTAAAACACAGGACAGTGTTACCTCATATAGAGATAGAGAGAATCTAAATGCCGACTTTAAGTACTATTTCAATGGAGCCTGGTTTGCCGGAACAATCATACGGTATCAACGCAACCGCGAACTAGGCTTATTAAGCAGATGGCAGGAAGGTGTAGGGGGAGGATATAATTTATTATCAACTCCACACCAACGATGGATACTCATTTCCGGCTTAGCACTTAATCAGGAAAAAAACTATCAATCGATTTCTAAAAATACCAAAGAATGGATTATCCAAAACAGTTACCAGTTCTTCTCATTTAGTCAACCCAACATTTCGTTCTCGTTTCAGCAAGGCCTTTATTTTAGCCTCTCCCAGCAAGGTCGCTGGCGACATGATATTGATGTGAAATTCACTTACGAACCCCTCAAAGACTTTAATATCAACCTAAATTATTACTATAATTTTGATAAGATAGCCCCCACCACGGGAAAGCCACTTACCGATTATGGCTTCGTTATGGGAATCGGCTATCAGTTTAATTAAATTCAACTAATACTGTCCAGTACCCAACATAACCAACGTACAGGCTTCCACTCCTTCAATTCCTTTTTCCTGCAGTAACTGCATCAACTCATCATTCTCAGTTCCCGGATTAAATATTACCCGTCGGGGATGGACGTCTAGTATATAATCATACTCGGCCACCTGTAACTGCGGATTCAAATATAAAGTAATAGTATCCACCCCCTCCAATTTGGGATGTCCTGTTATGATAGCAGTATCCCCAATCATCCCATCTTTCCTTCCGATTGCAACCACCGGATGACCCATGGCCCTTAATCGTTCCACGGCCATATAACTATACCTCGAGGGGTTTTCAGATGCACCTAATACAACAGACTTTTTCATTGCATAAAATTACTCCATTTCCTGCAATGGATTCACCACATTCACATCATTCACTCCGGGAACATGAGGGTTTGTTATCTAGATATTTGGTAACTTACCATCCAAACCAAGTCAATATGCGCAGCCTGATTCTATTGACCGCTTTATTATTTTGTATGATCACCCCAGCTACCAGCTCCGCTCAAGAAAGAATTTGGCTATACCCGGCTAACACTACCGATATTGTTCATGCTGGTTTTGATAGTCTAGCCCCTTTCATGGACTACTTTCCTGCTTCCAGTAAATCTGCTGGCAAAACGGCCATTGTTATTTGCCCAGGTGGGGCTTATGCCCACCTTGCCTGGGAAAAAGAAGGAACCATTCCAGCATCCATTTTTAATGCCGCCGGTATAGATGCTTTTGTTCTTCACTATCGATTAAACAACAGAAAACAGGAAGGACATAACTATCCTGCACAATACAATGATGTAACTACAGCACTACAACTCATCCGCTCAGGGAAAGTCGGAAAAGGAATCGACCCAAAAAAAATTGGCGTCATGGGCTTTTCTGCTGGGGGCCACCTTGCATCAACGGCAGCCACCATCCATAAAGAAGGCAACCCTACAGCCGAAAACTGGCACGAAAGATTCAGCAGTCGCCCCGATTTTGCCATTCTCATTTACCCGGTAATATCTATGGACACGGTATTTGGACACCGCTATAGCCGCGAAATGCTATTAGGCAAAACCCCTACCAATGAAATGGTTCAACAACTGTCTACCGAAAAAAGGGTCAATAAAAATACCCCTCCCACCTGGCTATTGCATGCCGACAATGACAAATCTGTACCCCCAAAAAACAGTATCATATTTTATGACGCCCTAAAAACATTCGAAATTCCGGCAGCAATTACCATTTTCGATCACGGAGGCCACGGTTTTGGTACAGCTCCCTACGACAAAGTACTGTCACAATGGCCCTGGATGTGCATAGAATGGCTCCACAACAATCATTTTTAATGAGCCAATAAAAAATATATATCTCGGGATTTGGTGATATATAAAAAAAAATTTTCTAACTTTCATCTGTTATATAAACCCACCTTAAACAACACGCACCATGGCAAAAGCAACCAAAAAGAAAGCACCTGCTAAAAAAGCAGCACCAAAAAAGAAAGTAGCCGCTAAAAAAGCAGCACCAAAAAAGAAAGCAGCCGCTAAAAAAGCAGCACCAAAAAAGAAAGCAGCCGCTAAAAAAGCAGCACCAAAAAAGAAAGTAGCCGCTAAAAAAGCAGCACCAAAAAAGAAAGTAGCCGCTAAAAAAGCAGCACCAAAAAAGAAAGTAGTCGCTAAAAAAGTAGCACCAAAAAAGAAAGTAGTCGCTAAAAAAGCAGCACCTGCAAAAAAAGTAGTAGCTAAAAAAGCAGCGCCAAAAAAGAAAGCGCCTGCTAAAAAGCCAGCTGCCCCTAAACCAGCTCCAGCACCCGTTGCAGCTCCGGTTGCAGCACCCGTTGCAGCTCCCGTTGCAGCTCCTGCTGCTCCTGCAGTTGAGGGAAGCAATAGCTAAAAGTTGCCCGGCGTATCTTGTTATCCGGAAAACTGAACTACAGTTTTCCGGATTTTTTTTGTGCTTATGGCTTACCTTTCAGTTATCATTCAATTGATTAAACCCAAGCATATGCAACGCTTACTAATTTTTTCTTTTCTTCTTTTATCCATCGTCTCTTCCGCCCAATCAACTTCTAAATTGGCAGAAAAAACCAGCCGGTTTACCAAATATGATGGATTTTTCCCCTTTTGGTGGGATGCAACAAATGGAAAAATCTGGTTGCTGGTAAACAAAATCGGAACTGAATTTTTATACATGAATAGTTTACCCGCAGGATTAGGATCTAATGATATTGGATTAGACCGCGGGCTTATCGGGGGTGCAAGAGTTGTTGCCTTTCAGAAAGTAGGCAAAAAACTATTACTCATCGAACCCAACTACGATTATAGGGCCTCTTCATCAGACCCACGAGAGAAAAAAGCCGTAGCTGAATCATTTGCTCAATCAGCTATTGCTGGCTTTACCATAGAGGAAGAAGAAGGGGGTCAGTTACTGGTAGATGCCACATCCTTTTTTCTAAGAGATGCGATGAATGTTGCCGACAGACTTAGAATGATGAAGCAGGGTTCTTATTCACTATCCGAATCTCGCTCTGCCATATTTATTAATAACACCCGCAACTTTCCGCTTAATTCAGAATTCGAAGCTACCATAACATTTACCGGAGGAGCAGATGCCGGTAGATTTGTAAGAACAGTTGTTCCCAGTCCAGAAGCTATCACACTGCGAATGCACCATTCTTTTGTTCAACTCCCCGATAACCAATACAAACCCCGCCGATACGATATCAGAAGCGGGTATAATGCAATTAGTTATTTCGACTACAGTTCACCCTTTACCGAGCCCATTCAGCAAATGCTCATTACTCGCCACCGCCTCGCAAAAAAAGATCCTGGCGCAGCGGTAAGCGAACCAGTAAAGCCCATCATCTACTATTTAGATAATGGCACGCCTGAACCCATTCGATCTGCCTTACTAGATGGCGGAAGTTGGTGGAACCAGGCTTTTGAAGCAGCCGGATATAAAAATGCCTTTCAAATAAAATTGCTGCCCGACTCTGCCGACCCAATGGATATTCGTTACAACGTAGTAAACTGGGTACACCGATCTACCCGAGGCTGGAGCTATGGAAATAGCATTACCGACCCCAGAACTGGAGAAATAATAAAAGGACAAGTTGCATTGGGTTCCCTGCGTGTTCGCCAAGATCACCTGATATTCACAGGCCTACTCTCTCCCTATGAAACCGGCAAACCTGTTCCCAATACCATGAAGGAAGCTGCATTACAACGCCTACGCCAATTAGCGGCCCACGAAATAGGACATACCCTTGGCTTACAACACAACTACGCTTCGAGCGTTAATAACCGGGCTTCCGTTATGGATTACCCGCATCCGCTAATTAAACTGAGTGCAAAGGGAGAAGTTGACTTTTCGGATGTTTATACCAACCAGATTGGCGATTGGGATAAACGGGCTATTACCTATGGCTATGCTGATTTTCCGGATGGTACCAATGAAAATCAAACGCTCAATAATTTACTGGAAGAAAATACTAAACGAGGTCTTCTGTTTATTGCCGATGCGGATGCCCGTGCTGCCGGAGGGATGCATCCAAAAGCACACCTTTGGGATAATGGAACCAGCGCCACTCAAGAATTAGGGTCGGTATTGGAAGTGAGAAAAAAAGCACTGCAGCAATTTTCAGAAAACGCTGTAAACAACAATACCCCCTTGGCTCAACTCGAAGATGTGCTTGTTCCCGTTTATAATTTTCATCGCTACCAGCTAGAGGCAGTTTGCAAGTTAATCGGAGGGATGAATTATGCATACAGTGTTAAAGGAGATAATCAGGAAAAACCTTCCATTTTATCGGCTAGTGTTCAGCAAGAAGCCATAAAAGCAGCCCTCAATTGCCTTTCTCCTGAAGTGCTTTCCATTCCATCCAATGTTATAGATCTTATACCCCCACGCCCACCCCAATATTATTCAGTGGGCGAACTTTTTAATAAAAGAACCGGCTTGGCATTCGATGCCTTATCTGCAGCTGAAGCACTTACCGACTTTGAACTGTCCTTTTTATTCCATCCCGAAAGAGCCAACCGTATGGTGCAACTAAAAGCTAGGGCACAAACTCCCGGATTTGACGACCTATTGGATGCGATGATAGAAAGTACCTGGAAAAGTTCTTTGAAAAGCGGACTGGCCAGAGAAATTCAATTGCAAACCCAACAAATGATGCTTACGTGGATGCTTGCCTTGTATCAAAATGATTTATCTGGGTACGCGGTAAAATCCATTTGCTTCAGCCGGTTGCAACAAATTAAACAGTTGGCGATAGCTAAAAAATCAACTCCAGGTTTAGGGGCACACTATTCCTTTGCTATTGAACGAATTGAAAAACCCAAAGACATACCATTGCCACTGCACAAAGAAATCCCTCCTGGCGCCCCTATTGGATGCGACCTAGACTATTAATTCCCTTTCCGGTAAACTTATCGGATTACTATAATTTCTACCCGCCGGTTCTGCTGACGACCGGCGGCTGTTTGATTGGAAGATACTGGACGCCTTGCACCCTCACCCAAAGTTTGTATTTTTTCTGGTGTAAGCGGTAAATGACCTAATAAGTAAGTGGCTACCGCCTGAGCACGTTGCTCAGAAAGTTGCTGGTTGTATTCAACGGAACCTAACCCATCCGTATGTCCAATGATTTCTAATCGCAGAAACGGTCGTTGTTCTAATACTTTTACAATATTCTGCAGACGGGGATAAAAATTTGGATTCAAAACCCCCTTATCAAATTCAAATAACACATCCGGTATTACCAAAGTATCTGCCTTTTGAGCAGGAACCACCTGGGGCTTCGGAGGTTCCGCTTTCAAAACAGTCGGAGCAAGCGTTGTATCCATTTCTAAAGGGGGATCGTTATCTAAATAATTGAATTCTGTGTGACGATAATTGTTGATGTATAACAACTGCGTATTTTCTACCCCCTTTTCGCATGGTTCCCATTTGCCAACAACCGGCAACAAGGATACACTGTCGATATCATACACAATCCTGGGATCATCATAATTATATTCTCGGGTAAAGGGCATTTTATTAGGCGACAGATTGCCTAATAGCAAATAACGCTCAGTTCCCGTTGCCGTAATCACTACCGACGCCTCACGCCAATCGTTTACATACTTACTGGGGCGGGTTAATGTAAGCGAATAATTTTTCGGGTGTCCGGTTAAAAATTGCTGATTCCGGTAGGGTTCATAATTACTTAACGCCACATCTAAGTGATCAAACTGATGTCCATTGGTGTACACTGAAACACGGAACCGATAGGTTTTCCCTTTCTCGAGTGGACATATCAGTCGGGTATATAAAAAAGTTCTTCCACCAATAGAAGCATCGCGGTTTTCCATCAGTAAGCTTTCATAATAATGTCCTTTAGTAAAAGCACGGTTCATGCTCGATTGATTCATCCGTTGCAATGGAAAACGAAACCACCCCTCGGGTGCACAGCCCGAATGGAATTCAATGCATATATTCCTGTCTTCAAAACTCCCATTCGGCAAAATGCTTTGTGCCTGGCAAAGAAATACTACAAACAGCCCGTAAATCATGCATACAAGTCGCTTCATATAAATGGAATCACTACAATTTCCGCAAAAAAAAGTCCCCTTTTGTTAAGGGGACGATAATTAAATGATAAAATTGATAAATGTATTTTACAAAAGCATCCGAAGAGGCTCTTCCAGCAAGCTTTTGAGGGTTTGTAAGAAAGCAGCTCCAGTAGCTCCATCCACCACCCGATGATCACAACTCATGGTAAGTTTCATTACATTTCCTGGTACTACCTGACCATTTTTTACAACGGGCACCTGAGATATCCCACCTACCGCCAATATGCAGGCATCGGGAGGATTAATAATCGCAGTAAACTGATCAATGCCAAACATACCCAGATTAGAAATGGTGAAAGTGCTTCCCTCCCAGTCGGAAGGCTGTAATTTTTTATCCTTGGCCTTTTGAGCAAATATTTTTACTTCAGCACCAATTTGGGTGAGCGTTTTCGTATTGGCAAACCGAACTACGGGAACCAGTAAACCATCTTCTACTGCTACTGCCACGCCAATATTGATATGCTGATTGTAGCGTATTTTATCACCTAACCAACTGCTGTTTACTTTAGGATTTTGCTGTAAAGCCAGTGCTGTGGCTTTAACTACCATATCGTTGAAGCTGATTTTTACGCCAGATTGCTCATTTAAACGGGTTCTGGCCACAACAGCAGCATCCATATCTACCGACATCGTAAGGTAAAAATGAGGCGCTGTAAATAAACTTTCACTTAACCTTTTGGCAATCACTTTGCGCATCTGTGAAACAGGCACTTCTTCAAAACTTTCCTTACCAGTAACAGCAGATGCTGCCGAAGTAGAAGATGAACTTACTTGTGCCGGAGTGCTTGTTGGAACAGCGGCTGGTGTGAAAGTTTCAACATCATTCCTAATAATTCGTCCATTATCACCTGAGCCCTTAATTACTGCCAAATCAATTCCTTTTTCAGCAGCTAATTTTTTAGCCAGTGGCGAAGCAAATATCCTGCCGGCATGATCAGCATTCGTTTCTGGCTGAGTAGTAACAGCGCTGGCGGGTGCAGATGCATTGGCTGGAGCAGGAGTTGAAGTAGCAGTTGCGCCTGCTGCTCCTCCCTTTACGGCCGCAACAATTGCAGCAACATCCAGGGTTTCTTTACCTATAATACACAACAAATCATTTACCTTAATAACCGAACCAGCAGCAGCTCCCTGGTACAATAGAATACCGTCTTTATAACTCTCCAGTTCCATAGTAGCCTTATCGGTTTCTATATCAGCCAACACATCTCCTTTCTTAACCGCATCCCCTACTTTCTTATGCCATCCGGCGATAACGCCTTCCGTCATCGTATCACTTAGCCGTGGCATTAACACAACCTCTTCCATAGCAGCTGCATCTATGGTTTGGGCTCCGGAAACTTGAGTAGTTATGGGTGCAGCAACTTCTTTTTCTGCAACTGGCTGCGCTGGGGCTAAAGTTCCCCCACCCGAATGCTGAGCAACCAACGCTGTGATATCTTCTCCCTTTTCACCAATAATAGCCAGCAAATCGTTAACCTGCAACTTCCCCCCATTTGGGGTACCTATATGCAAAAGGGTTCCATTCTGATAACTTTCCAGCTCCATCGTGGCCTTATCCGTTTCAATTTCGGCCAATAAATCTCCCTTTTTTACAGGTTCGCCTATTTTTTTGTGCCAGGATGCAATCACCCCCTCTGTCATGGTATCACTCAGGCGGGGCATTAAAATCACTTCAGCCATAGTTCCTTTTCGCTTTAAATGAAGTGTGAAATTACACTAAAATTAAGAACTGCCCCAAACCCCCGTAAAAAAAGGATTCGGCAGCATTTTGCCGGCTTGCTATCATTCTACAAACGGTTACTGACCCTGTGCCAAACTATATGACTTTTTATCGCCCCATTGATTCAGCAACTCGGTTGAACATATTTTAAAATCCTGCATCAGTCGTCGGTATAATTCCAGAATATCTACCTGCGTTAGCGGCACGTCGCCTACACACTCAAATCTGCACCCATACTGGTTTACGAGATTGGTAAATGAAGAGCCCTTTGGCCATACCTGTGTGCCCCTATTGCTGATGGTTACCAGCTTAAAAAGCTGCCCCGTATGTTGTAAACACTTTTCAGCTACAGCAGTGGGTTGCAGATTACTTTCTATAAACATATCTACTCCAACAATAGAAACCTGCAAATGGTCGGCACTCTCTAACATGGGATTGGCTGCCAGTTTAAAGTGGGTGGGCGTTGGTGGTTGATTGGGCAAAATAGGCTTAGGCTGGTGTACCGGTATTTTTCCAATATTATCAATAATGGCCTGCGCAAAAGCAGTGGTACTAAGTGGCTGATCTGTTTTGCTTCCAAAATCACCCGTATGCTTTCCGCTTTCGAGTGTATATAACAATGCATTCTCCAATATGGCCGCCACTTCCATCAAACCTAAGTGCCGCAACATGGCAAACCCACTTAATAAGAGCGCAGTAGGATTCGCTATGTTTTTTCCCGCAATATCAGGGGCTGTTCCATGAACTGCCTCGAATATAGAAATATGATCACCAATATTAGCAGATGGAGCAAATCCTAAACCCCCAACTAATCCGGCACATAAATCACTCACAATATCTCCCTGTAAATTGGTAAGTACCACCACATCAAATAAATCGGGCCGGCTCACCAACTTCATACACAAATCATCTACAATTACATCATCGGCTTTTAACTCAGGATACTCTTTGGCAACCTCATAAAATACTTCCAAAAATAAACCATCGGTCAACTTCATGATGTTTGCCTTATGACCACAGGTTATTCTAAGCGCATTTTTCTTGCGGGCCATTTCAAATGCATACTTAATCACCTGCATACTTCCGGGGCGGGTAATGAACCTGCGGCTTAATGCCACATCATGGGTAAGCAAATGCTCCACGCCACCGTAGGTATCTTCGATATTCTCCCGAACAATGGTAATATCTATAGGGATGCCAGCTTTGCTAAATACGGTATCTACCCCATGCAGAGTTTGAAAAGTGCGTTTATTGGCATAAGTATTCCAGGTTTTGCGGGCAGTAACATTCACACTTTTTACCCCCTTGCCTTTGGGCGTTTCCATGGGGCCTTTGAAAAGAATACCTAGCTTTTCTATCGTTTCCTGCGCCTCGGGCGTCATCCCATTACTAAACCCCTTATCAAATACCCACTTACCCATGTCCACCACTTCATATTCAAGGGGAACCCCTGCGGCCTGAAAAATGGTTAAAACGGCATCCATAATTTCGGGACCGATTCCATCTCCTTTGGCTACTGCAATTTTGTTCATAGTTTTTGAAATTTCGCTGCAAAAATAAGCATTGATGGTGCAATCCCTCTGTTAAATTACCCCTTCGGCTCATATATTTTTCAATATCACTTTCATAATTATCCCTACTTTTAGGGTAGATTAATAGCCGGCACCATGGTTTCAAAAATTACCGATGGAATTCAGGTTTCCGTAGAAACCTATTACCAAACCGAGTTTAGCGACCCCACACATAGTGAATACATGTTTGCCTATCAGGTAAGTATTTATAATCATAACAATTTTCCGGTTAAGTTATTGCGGAGGCATTGGTACATTTTCGACAGCAACGGCGAACAACGGGAGGTAGAAGGAGAAGGAGTGGTAGGTGTTCAACCCATATTACAACCCGGAGAACAATACCAATATATCAGCGCCTGTAATTTACGCAGCGAAATGGGTAAGATGCAAGGCTCTTATCGCATGATGAATGCAGATTCTCATCAGATGTTTTCCGTTAAAATCCCTCCCTTCGAAATGATTGCCCCATCAAAGCTTAACTAACTATTTTTATTGTTAGTTTACGGCTTATACTTGGCCTCCTGAAAAATAGTGGCAGCAGGGGTTTTCATTAATTTTTCCGGTGAAATATCTTGTTGCTTTTCCATCCACTTCTTTACAATCTGCCAGCCAGAAAACTGGCCAATATTTCCCGGAGCTTTTTCTCCCAAGGCAGGAGTTCCAGGACCCTCATTTAAATAATCTCTGGTAAAGGAAGGATCCGTACTATACAACATATCATTCTGCACAAAGAAACTCCATATCCCCTTTTCGCTAGCCTTACAAGCTGCTAACTGCTGCTCGGTATACCCTGTTAGCAAGGTATCAGCCAAATTCGGAAGAAAAAACTCCAATAAACAAACCCGCTTGCCCGATTCAATCATTTGTTCTACCAAGGGCCTGCCCTGACTCTTATTCGGAAACAAATCATCCATGATATTCTTCATACAATTTACCGGCATATAGGCAGGTTCAAATCGGCGAGATAAAAAAGGGGGATAGAGTTGCTGTCCCTCGGAACTGGCATACCAGACAAAATCTTTGCCCATATAAAACTGAAGCCCCACCGCCAGCGCATCCGAAGTGATCACATTCCCATAACCGTTAACGGGTCCGAAAAAAGTGATCAATTTTCGAGGTAATGGATAGGTTGGAAAATAATAATGCACATATTTACAACCCTCTTTTACCTGATCAAAATATATAGCCAGTTCTTTATCGGATTTAGCAGCAGCGAGCCAGTTTCTATAAGCCCTCAAAAATAAAGGCAGTTCAGTCAAAGCCTTATCAGGCGATGTACCTAAAATATTATATAAAAAATCTTGCGTAAAACTAGGATACTTTTTATTCAGCTGCTCCAAAGAAGCATCCAAGCGAAGGGTATCCATGGAAAACAGCTCCTGCTCGAAGCGCTGAACCTGCCAGGAAATTTGCAAATTAGAAACATCGGGTGCCTTGGGAGAACTATTGCAGCCAACTATACAGGTGGCTAGTATCCCAACCAACCATCTTACATGCTTTGTTTGTAATTGCATACCTAAAAATATCATTCCCCCGGCTAAATAAGCAGGATAGGCCGTAAAATTACTGTTAAAGCAAACGGATTAACGGCGAAACCGCTTATTTTTTATACGCTGAAAAGACCAACATAGCAAAAACTTGCTGAACTTCGCGGCATGAAAATAGTTCTGGCCCAACAGAATTACCATATTGGTAATTTTGAATCGAACACAAAAAAAATCATAACCGCCATTCGGGATGCAAAAACCGCCGGCGCCGATTTGATTTTGTTCAGTGAAATGTGTGTTTGTGGCTATCCTGCGCGCGACTTTGTTGAATTCAACAATTTTATTACCCAATGCGAAGCCTCGGTAGATCGCATCCGGCAAGAAGCGGATACGATTGGTGTATTGATTGGCGGGCCTTCCCGAAACCCCTCAAAACTGGGTAAAGATTTGTTCAACGCAGCCTTCTTCTTATATGAACAGAAAATAGTAGCAGAGATTCACAAAACCCTGCTGCCTACCTATGATGTTTTCGACGAATACCGATATTTCGAACCATCAGCAGATTGGAAAGTAGTTCCCTTTAAAGGAAAAAAATTAGCCATTACCATTTGTGAAGATATCTGGAACCTGGGCGACAATCCCTTATATACCATATGCCCGATGGATCGGCTGATGGAGCAACAACCCGATATCATGCTCAATCTAAGCGCTTCGCCTTTCGATTATACCCATGATGAAGACCGAAAGGCAGTTATAAAAGCCAATGTATTAAAATATCGATTGCCCCTTTTCTATTGCAATGCAGTGGGCAGTCAAACAGAAATCGTATTCGATGGCGCCTCGCTGGTTTTTGATGCTCAGGCGAATCTTTGTGCAGCCTTGCCTATGTTTACAGAAGCATCCGCCCTGCTGGAACTTTCAGATAATGGTACCATACTTGCGCCCATTTTAGAACCCGCCAGTCGGATGCCCGACAAAGAACTCAATCCTGCCAAACTGGAACCAGAACTCAATATCGATCAGGTTTATCAAGCACTCGTATTAGGCATCCGCGATTATTTTTCCAAAATGGGATTTACCAAAGCAATTCTGGGATCTTCCGGCGGAATTGATTCAGCCGTTACCCTCGCCATTGCTTGTGAAGCCCTGGGTGCAGAAAATGTTCGGGCCATCCTATTACCTTCCCCCTATTCAACAGAACATTCAGTAGCAGATGCAATTGCCCTCAGCACACATTTACAAAACCCCTATGATGTAGTACCCATCCATCAGGTTTATACTGCCATGTTACAATCCGTGCAGCCACTATTTGGCGACTTGCCTTTTTCACTGGCAGAAGAAAATATGCAAAGTAGAAGCCGCGGTAACCTGCTGATGGCTATCGCTAATAAATTCGGCTATATATTACTGAACACATCTAATAAAAGCGAACTAGCTACCGGATATGGAACCCTGTACGGTGATATGGCAGGTGGCCTGAGTGTTCTGGGCGATTGCTATAAATTACAAGTGTATACGCTGGCCCAATATATCAACCGAAATAAAGAAATCATTCCCCGAAATATTATTGAAAAAGCCCCGAGCGCCGAATTACGACCCGGACAAAAAGACAGCGACAGCCTGCCCGATTATGCGCTGCTCGATCAAATTCTTTATCAGTATATAGAAAAAAGAAACGGTCCCGAAGAAATTAAACAAATGGGCTTTGATCCTGCTTTGGTAAACCGTACGCTGAAAATGGTAAACACAAACGAATACAAGCGAAATCAGTTTTGCCCCATCATTCGCATTTCCCCCAAAGCTTTTGGCGTAGGTAGAAGGGTACCCATCGTAGGAAAATATCTCAGCTAATATTCTCTTTACCCTATTTATGGGCTACCAATATCGGAACATGGCTATGAAAGGCCAGTAAATCGGTATGACTAGCATTGAGTAATCTATCAAAAAATCCGATTTTTTTAGGAATTATTATAATCAAATCAATTGCTCTTTCTTTAGTAATGTCGTGAATTGCCTGTTCGAATGAAGGGTTATAAGCTGTTAAATATTGGGGGAAATAGGGCAGTAAATGCCGGTGCATTTCCGCACTTTCTTTTTGTATAATGGCGGTATGTCGTTCTTTGGAGTCAGGGTCTGCTTCTATATGTACCACATCTAAAGAAGCCTGAGTGTGAATAATCACCTGATGAATCACATCGAAAGGAGTGGTTTCATCTACATGATCATAATCGGTTAATAACATAACCTTACGAATTGCTGAAAAACGGGCATTCGGTGGAACAATGATTACTTGATTAGCAGAGTTGCGGGCCACTTTGAGGGAGTTACTGCCAATTAGCTTCTCTTTTAATTTGCCACCTCCGGTAATTCCCATTACCACCCATTGCGTGTTTGTTTTTTTGCATACCTCCGTTAAATCATCCTCAAATCCTTCATATACACAGTGCGATTCGATTCGGAGATTGGCAGATGTGGTGCGGAGCATCTCCAACTTCAAAGCATGCATCGCATCTTCTTGTAAAGGCCGCAAGTCCTGCTCATCCAGCCCTTCCCCATCGGGATTCGCATGAAAATTTGATAAGATGGTTTGAAATGCATTGTACAAAACCAGCTTTTTGCTGCCTATCTGTTCGGCCAACCCGGCGGCATACACAGCCGCATTTTGGGAAG
>JBIINW010000299.1:0-2667 GCA_044337245.1 Sediminibacterium sp.
TTACCCTTGAGGAGTTGAAAGTGACCCTTCGCAACCTGAAAGAATGGATGGCACCGGAGGGGGTTCCTACTAACCTGTTTAACCTGCCTTCGCGAAGCTATATTCGGAAAGAGCCACTGGGCGTGGTATTAATCATTGCTCCCTGGAACTATCCCCTCCAACTTTTATTAACTCCCCTAATCGGAGCCATTGCCGCAGGTAATTGTGCCGTGGTAAAGCCCAGTGAGTTTGCGCCTGCTACTGCCGAGGTAGTGGGTAGAATTATTAAGCAAGTATTTCCCCCCGAATATGTTTTGTATGTGGAAGGAGATGGCGCTGCAGTAATTCCTGATATGATGAAGGGGTTTCGGTTCGACCATGTATTTTATACCGGCAGTACCCATGTAGGGAGAATCATTTATCAGCTGGCAGCCGACAAATTAGTTCCTGTAACCCTGGAACTGGGCGGGAAGAGTCCGGCTGTTATTGAAAATGATGCCAACCTCGCTGTATCGGCGCGTAGAATTACCCTTGCCAAATTTATGAACGCAGGGCAAACCTGTGTAGCACCCGACTATGTGTTGGTCCCCGATAATTTATTGAAGCCTTTTGCAGAAGAAGTTACCAAGTGTATCCATAAATTTTATGGAGAGGATGTTGCCAGCTCCACGGAGTATGGAAGGATCATCAATCAAAAGCAATTCGACCGGATTAGCAGTTATCTACATTCAGGAACTTTGCTGAGTGGGGGCAAAACCCAGCGTGATGATTTATATATTGAGCCTACCTTGCTTTCGGATGTTTCAATGGATGCGCCTGTGATGAGCGATGAAATATTTGGCCCCGTATTGCCGCTGATTCCCTATAGTACCCGCGAACAGGCAAAGTCGGTAATTGCACGTAATCCGAATCCCTTGGCCTTTTATGTGTTTACTGAATCCAAAAAAACTGCCCGTGAGTGGCTGGATGCGGTTCCTGCGGGAGGTGCTTGCATAAACAATGCCAATTTGCATCTTTCCAATATGGATTTACCTTTTGGAGGGGTAGGCAATAGCGGCATTGGAAGTTATCATGGCAAACAGAGTTTTGCTGTTTTCTCCCACTATAAATCCGTAATGCGAACGCCCACCTGGTTCGACCCTGCCATGAAGTATCCTCCATTTAAGGGTAAATTGTGGTTGCTGAAAAAATTAATCGGCTAGTACCTTTTGAAAAGGCTGCTGGTATAAATAGATAAAGTATGTTCAGAAAGATTGGTGTGTTGTTGATACTAGTTGCAGCGGCCCTCTACATAATTAAAAGAAAAGACATGACGTGGAGACAATCCATTCTTCGGGTAGGATACCCTTTGCTTACCTTGAAAGAAAAGTGGTTTCCCAGCCAGCAAAACCGACTTAAAAACGAGGATGCCAAGCAGCCATCGGTATCTTTTTATTCACTGCAAGCTAAGCGGAATGATGGCAGCGAAATGGCTTTCAGCGAATTGCAGGGGAAAACCGTGTTGGTAGTGAATACTGCCAGCGACTGTGGCTATACGGGGCAATACGAGGAGCTGGAAAAATTACATCAGTTGCACAAAGACCTAGTAATATTGGCTTTTCCGGCGAACGATTTTAAGGAACAGGAAAAGGGCAGTGATGGGGATATTGCCAACTTTTGTAAGGTTAATTACGGAGTAAGTTTCCCGTTGATGGGCAAAACCAGTGTGGTGAAAGGAAGCACGCAACATCCGGCTTTTCAATGGCTATCGGATGCTGCCAAAAATGGATGGTGCAATAAAGCGCCTGTTTGGAATTTCAGTAAATATGTAATTAATAAAGAGGGAGTACTTACCCATTTTTTCTCGCCCTCGGTTTCTCCTTTATCTGAGGAGGTGTTGGCGGCTATCAAGCAATAATTTCCGAATATTTTGTAAGAATTTTTCTGGGCACTCATTAGGGTGATAACAATTATTTAATGTACTGTTGCGTATTTGCCCAAACCTACCTTATTAAAAGGGCTGCGGCGAAGCATCCATACATTTTCAGCCGTTCTGATTAACTTTATTTGTAATATTTTTTTATCTTAGCAAATCATTGTTTTTGAATCGTATTCAAATGATAGCTAAGTGTTTTTTCAATTAATTAACTTGTAGCCAGTAGATTATTCAACAATATAGTAAGCGAAAAAAATTTTCAACAAGTATAGTAGGTAATATGGAAGTTCACCACCACACCCACCACCCCAAGAAATGGAAAGAATATTTCTGGGAGTTTTTTATGTTGTTTTTGGCTGTTTTTTGTGGGTTTTTGGCGGAGCTTCAATTGGAGCACTATATAGAGAATCAACGGGAAAAGCAATTTATGGTTACGCTGATAGAAGATCTGAAAAGTGATTCTGTTGTATTAGCTGAGTGTGAGCAGGTTTGGGCAAAGGTAAATGCGGATATTGACTCTGTAAATGATGCTATTCAAATACCCGTACAAAAATCAGATTTCACAAAAGTATATCGTCACCTGGCTGGTGCTTTAAATTATAACGGCTTCACTTATAATGACCGAACAATTGCGCAATTAAAAAACGCGGGCGGTTTTCGGCTGATAAAGGACGAAGAAGTGTCGAATAAAATATCATTATACGATCAATTTAACCAGGATGCCATGAAGAAAATTGATCTGCAGCACAACCTGATTTATATGCAAGCCATCT
>JBIINW010000300.1:0-2660 GCA_044337245.1 Sediminibacterium sp.
GTAGTTCCGCTTATTCTTGCAAACTATGGGATGCTAAACAGTGGAGGTGCCATGGGTATGGGGGTTGGTCCACTACTGATTACAACACCGGAAAATAGCCGGCTGCCCATCGAAACCCTGCGAAAACTTCCTATTGCGATTCCTGGTGAAAACACAACGGCTCATTTATTAATGAGCTATGCTTTTCCGGAATGGCAACAAAAAAAATTCATGGTGTTCCACGAAATTGAAGCAGCCATTCTATCGGGTCGGGTAGCTGCCGGAGTTATCATTCATGAAAATCGATTTACCTATTCCGAAAAGGGATTGGTGTTGGTAAAAGATTTGGGCAAGCATTGGGAAGATAGTTTACAATGCCCTATTCCATTGGGAGGAATTGCCATTCAACGAAATTTGCCGCTCCACATTCAGGAAACCGTAAACCGGTTAATTCAGCAAAGCATTGAACTTGGCTGGCAACAGTATCCTTTGCTTAGTACCTATGTAAAGGAACATGCCCAAGAAATGAGTGAAGATGTGATGCGAAAACACATCCGATTATATGTAAACGATTTTTCCTTATCAGCTGGCCTCATCGGAAAAAAAGCAGTAGCCACTTTGCTTGAAGTATATGCCAATATCCGCGGGATATCTTTGGATGCTGAACTTCCGGTTTTTGTTTTGCCAGATTAAATCAATTTTGTTTCAAGGCACTCGAATACACTTCCAGCACCCTTTTGCGGGCTACCTCGTGCACTACCATGGGTTGCGGGTATGTTAATTCCTGCCACTCTGGAACCCATTCCCGAATATATTTGTGTTGAGGATCGAATTTTTGGGTTTGTAAAGTAGGATTAAATACTCTAAAGTAAGGTGCGGCATCGCAACCACTGCTGGCAGCCCATTGCCATCCTCCATTATTGGCTGCCAAATCGAAATCGAGCAGTTTGTTAGCAAAATAGGCTTCTCCCCAGCGCCAGTCAATCAGTAAATGTTTCACTAAAAAGGAAGCTGTAATCATTCTTACCCGATTATGCATAAAACCAGTAGCATTTAATTGACGCATACCTGCATCCACAATCGGATAACCCGTTTTACCTTCACACCAACGCTTAAATTCTGCTTCATTATTTCTCCAAGGTATCGCATCGTAGGCTTTTTTAAATGCTTCGCCGCGGCCTACCCTTGGGAAGTTGAATAATATCATGTGATAAAAATCTCTCCAGATAAGTTCATTTAAAAAAGTTGCACTGGTTGCTTTTGCCTTGGTAGCCAGCTGGCGAACACTAATGGTGCCAAAACGCAGATGCACCCCTAAACGGGATGTACCGTTTGCCAGGGAAGGTATATCTCTGTTTTGCTGATAATGTTTCAATACCTCCATTTGTGGAGTATCCGAGGGGAAACTTTCCCCCGAATCAATAAAGCCAATTGATTTCAATGAGGGCATTGGCAGAGGTGACTGCCGAAAAAACTGAACTGATTTTTTTTCTGATGGATACGCTGGTATACCCGTTTTTTCGAGGGTTGCCCGCCACTTATTTGCATAAGGCGTAAACACCGTATAGGGGGTTCCATCATCTTTTGTTACTTCCAGTTTTTCAAATATTACCTGATCTTTTGAAGTATAGAATGAAATACCTGCTGATGATAAAAGATTGGCAATTGCCGTATCTCTTTCTATTGCATAGGGTTCGTAATCATGATTTGTGTAAACTGCTGAGATACTATACTTGTTTATCAATTGTTGAAAAACATCAAATGGGGTTCCGTTATATACTTCTATGCTACTCCCAATCTTGATCAGTTGTTGTTGCATATCCTCCAATGCCCGGTGAATAAAAGCTACCCTACGGTCATTTTTATCTTCCAGTTGATTCAGAATTTCTGTATCAAAAATAAAAATAGGCACAACCGGATCATCTCCCGAAAGTGCCTGCAACAAGGCGGCATTATCAAATAAACGCAGGTCTCTGCGAAACCAATGGATACGAATTAACATTTTCAAGGCAACTTAATTTATAAGTAGAACAAAAGAAAATCGGAATAGTTGTTTCAGGCGCCTAGCTTTTCGCTGGATTCCCATAACGGAACAATCGTTTGAAGGTATATACGAGCAGCCCATTCTCCCCCGTACTCATTTTTATCCAAAAGCTTCACCCAGCGGATGCCGGAAATAACATTGGTTAAAAAAATTTCCTCTGCCTCTTGCAGGTCTGCTACCGTTAAGGGTATTTCGGCAACCGGATAATGATTTGCTTGTAGCTTTTGCAAAAGATACCGGCGCATTACCCCATCCACCGCCCCCTCCGAAAGCGGAGGAGTAATTACCTGTCCATTTTTCAGGATGAACAGATTGGCAATAGTGGTATCGGCCACTCGGTTATGGACGTTTAAAACAATTGCATCATTACATTGGTGCTGCTTGGCCCATCGGGCTGCCATGGCATAGGGAAGAAATTGGGAGGTTTTGAGGGAAGCAAACCGATCACAACTTTTTTGCGCGTGCGGATAAACACACAAATCGATTCCATTTACTTGAATAAATGAGCGGAGTTCCGGTCCTTCCCAGGATTGTATTAGAACATGCGGATACGGGGGTTCTGGATCGAATAATCCACCCGACCCCCTAAAAACAGTGAGCCGAATTCGGGCATTATCTCCATGACGATTGGCCTGGG
>JBIINW010000301.1:0-2654 GCA_044337245.1 Sediminibacterium sp.
ATAAAAACTGCCAAAGGTTTTTTTATGCAACCGGGTTCGGTTAAATTATTTTTTGATGGTATTCGCTGGATGGATATACAATGGTTAAAACATACGATAAATGAACCCATCTCAGCGGATATTTTTACCCAAACAGCTAATTGAAAATGGCCCTACAAAAAAATAGAATATCTTTTAATGCTATCGAGCTGAGTGTACTTTGGAGTAGGCTTATTTCATTGGTAGATGAAGCAGGCACTACTTTACAAAGAACTGCTTTCTCTTCCGTTACCCGCGAGAGTGCCGACTTTGCAGTAGTGTTGATGGATACCCAAGGGCAATCGCTGGCACAGAGCAGTGTTAGTGTGCCTTCTTTTTTAGGCGTAATGCCTTTTTTGGTAAAAGCCCTGATTAAAGATTTTTTCCCCCTAAAAGAATGGAAGCCGGGTGATGTAGTAATTACCAATGACCCTTGGCTATGCGCCGGACATAAACCAGATATAGGTATAGTAACACCCATATTCAGAAAAAATAAGCTGATTGGATTTATTGGCTGCATCGCCCATTCTCCGGATATTGGTGGAACATTATGGGGTGCAGGTGCCAAAGATTATTATGAAGAGGGATTGTACATACCTCCTATGAAATTGTTTAGTGAAGGGAAAAGAAATGAAACCATTTTTTCATTGATTGCGTCCAATGTAAGAGCTTCCCGCCAAACCATGGGAGACATTCTTGCTCAGGTAGCTGCGAATGATCAGGGCATCCGATCGTTGCACAGAATGCTTGATGAGAATAGTATTGATGCCATTGATGAATTAGGAAAACAGATTATTCATGCATCTGAAAAAGCGATGCGGGATGCCATTCGCAAAGCACCGGATGGAGTATATACCGCAGAATACGAGGCCGATGGAGATGGATTAAAGGAACCGGTAAAATTTGTTTGTACCCTTACCATCCGAAAAGATGAAATTGAAGTAGATTATACCGGAACTTCTCCCGCCCATAGCCTGGCTATCAATGCTGTACTGAATTATGTGTTTGCCTATACAGCGTATCCAATTAAATGTGTGTTTAGTCCGGAAGTACCCAATAACGAAGGCAGTTTTCGACCCATTAAAGTATGGGCGCCGGTAGGCAGTTTACTCAATGCCCAAAAGCCCTCTCCGCTGGGTGCCAGAAATGTTACCGGTAATTTGTTACACGGACCGGTAATGAAAGCACTTTCTCAGGCAGTGCCCGATCAGGTTCAGGCGGATTGTGGTGCGGCAGTGTGGGTGATGGTATTAAGTGGAAAGCGGGCAGATGGATCTGAGTTTGTAGAGTATCTGTTTTTGGCAGGCGGATATGGTGGCAGAAAAGGAATGGCAGGGGCACCTACCTTATGCTATCCTACCAATGTGGCCAATGTACCCATCGAGGTTTTTGAAAATGATGCCCCCGTTCTGGTAACCGAAAAAAGTTTATTAAAAGGAAGCGGCGGAAAAGGAAAATACCCGGGAGGGGAAGGTCAAAGATTTTCGTATCGAAATATTGGAAACACTCCCATACAAATCAGCAACGTAACCGAAAAAATCAATCATCAGGCCTATGGATTGCTGGGTGGGGAGTCGGGAAAACGCGGAAAAGTATTCGTGAAAATGGCAAACGGTAAAAAGCGACATACCCCTCCTAAAGGGCACGATAAATTGTTGCCGGGTGAAGAATTGGTGATGGAACTTCCCGGCGGCGGCGGATATGGGCGGACGAAATAATTTTTTTGATTATATTGTAAAAAAACAGTGATATGCCTTACCAATTACCCCCTGTGTGGACTGAACTAAAGCAGCATGCTGTATTTCCAGAGTTTAGTCATGATGAACGGGCCCGATATAATTTTCTTGCCAATTTGAATCGTTTTGTAAGTACGGTAATTGCACCCGGAAATCAACTTGCCTATACGAGCCGTGTAGAACCTGCTTTTGCAAAAGAGCATGGGCGCAGCTTCAACGATCGGTTTGAAGTGGGGGAAGCCATGAAAAAAGATCCTGTTTATCAGATGTGGGCTGCCCTTAGAAGAAGTACCATGGAAATGCGCCAGCAAAATGGAAGGTCGGTTGTATTGCGACAGGCCAAACAACTCGCTCAAAAAGTAGCACATGAATTAGAAGGCACGCTGATATTACAATTAAAAGAAAATTTTCAGGTGCCTCCTTATTTAACGCATGTAGACAATCATTTGATGCCGGGAAGCTATCATACAGAATATTTTCCGGGCGATGTTTCCAATGCAGCCAATTACGATAGTGGATTGTTTGTAACCAGTGGAGGTATGCTGGGCAGCTTAACAGATGGCGGCGGAAGAGCCATAGCAGCCTGGGTAAAAGAAACCTATCCCGATTTTCATCCCAAACAAATTTTAGATATAGGCTGTGGTTTAGGGCATAACACCTTACCCATTGCATTGGCATTTCCGGATGCGCAGGTGATTGGTATTGATGCGGGAGCCCCCATGCTTAGATATGGCGCAGCCCGGGCACATGCTTTGGGAATTAACAATGTTACTTTTATACAGGCGGATGCAGCCAAGATGCAAGAATTTGCTAATGAACAATTCGATTGGGTACAAACTACCATGTTTTTACACGAAACCGGCGGAAAATCCATTCATGCAATTTTTGCTGAAATCAATC
>JBIINW010000302.1:0-2650 GCA_044337245.1 Sediminibacterium sp.
CGGCCCTCTTCGTTGGCAAAGCAGCGGCGCAAGCTGTCGGTATATACTTTCAGCATCTCATAAGCGGATTCTTCAATGGGAATCACCCGACCCTGAAAATTAATGTTGATTACCTTTTTCATGATAGCTATTTTTATATTCTTCTCCGGTTAAAAGCAGGAGAATACTTGATTAGGAATTATTGGTGGAGGTTGATGGTTGGGTTAGGGAGGATACGGCTGCTGCCAATTCGTTCCAGGTAAGTTCCAATTCGTGGTAAAATTGTAAGCCCTGATCCGTCATTACAAAATACTTACGGGGCGGGCCACTGTTACTTTCTACCCATCGATAGGTAAGTACACCGGCATTTTTCAGGCGGGTGAGCAGGGGATATAAAGTGCCTTCCAAAATATGCAGGTTGGCTGACTTCATTTTTTCTACCAAATCACTTGGATAAACTTCTCCCTGCCGGATGATGGAAAGAATGCAGAATTCCAATACACCTTTCCGCATTTGACTCTGTGTATTCTGAATGTCCATACAATTATTTTTTAATGAGAGTGATAAGCGGGGTAATCTGTGGGGTTCGGATTAAAAGGCAAAATGCTTGCGCGTGCTGCGAGCTCTGCGGCTTCTCTCCAGCTTCCATAGGTCGGCAATACCAAATACCTGGGGCTGGATACTTTCTGAGCGAGAAGCAGCAACTGCTTCTACTGATAAAGCTGTTCCTGTAGAAATGCTTTCTTTACCGAATGATTGTTCTAAAGTTTGATTCGTTTTCATGGTTTTTATTTTTTTTGTGATTGATTGAATGTTTTTGATTCATTTGCTTTGACAAGACAAAGATAAGAGGAATTTTAGTACTATGCAACACATAGTACCTTCTTTAATTTAGTAATCGGTTAAGGTAGGAAGTAAATAAAACCATATAACATTGATTTTCAATGATATACGAAATTTTAGGTAATTTCTACCCCCCGTAAAAAAGGGATAAGCGGTAAAAAAACGGGGATGAATGAAAGAGTTGGGGCCGCAAAAAAGGCATTAAATGGCACTTTGCGGGATTAGCCACCAATAAAATAGGTCACAAAAGTTTGAGAATCCTTTATTTTTCGCTGGAAGAGCCGGCAATGGCTTCAATAATAGAGGATACAAAGCTTACCAACAATGAAAACAACAGGGCCGGAAGCCAGCCATCCACGGAAAATCCGGGTACGATCTGAGTAGTAAGGCGGATAATGAAGTAATTGATAACAATTAAAAATAAACCCAGCGTAATAATAGTAATAGGAATGGTAAGAATAACCAATAAAGGTCGAACAAAAGTATTGAGCAAGCCCAATACCAATGCAACCAACAAAGCCGTTTGCACATCCTGCACATGCACACCTTTTAATACATAGGCGGCGGCCAGCACAGCCACAGAGGTTGAAAGGGTTTTGATGATAAAGCGAAGCATATTATCTGGTTTCCATTATAAATATAAGCTAATTAAAGCACTCCTGTATATACTGCTATAACTTTTTGAATCGAATGGCTACATTCAATTCATGTTTATAGCCAACTGGAATTAGTGAAGAATGATTTGAAAAAAAGGAGCGCGTAATTCTATTTCATTACACCACCACCAACTCATAAAACGAATCGGGCTGTAAGTATTGTTGAGCAAGTTGTTGCAGTTGAGCTGGCGTAATGCTCCGAATCGTTTGAAGACTCTGTTGAAAATAATCAGGCGGTAGGTTATTTAACAAATAGGTTTTCCAGCGCGACATAATCTGGAAGGGTCCATCTAAATCGCCTAACAATCCGCCCATCATATAATTACGTACCAAGCCCAACTCTTCTGCGCTTACCGGCTCATTGCAGAGCAAACTCATTTCCTTATAAATTTCCGCAATGGCGGGTTCGCATACTTCTCGGCCAGCCTCGGTGCTGATATGCAGACTGGCATGGTGCAAGTGACTTTGAATGTAAGAATGGATACCATAGGTATAGCCTTTATCTTCCCGGATATTATTCATCAGTCGCGAACTGAAATAGCCGCCCAATACATTATTCAATACCTGCATGCCCAGAAAATCGGGATGATGGCGCGTTGGGAACGGTCGTGCAATTCGGATAGCTCCCTGTATGCCTTGCTCATCGTTATTTACTCGATACTTTTTTTCTACCAGCGGGGCTGTTGCAATAGGGGTTATATTAGGGCGATTTCCCTGCAAGGGTAAGTGACCCAAACTTTGATTGAGTTGTTGCTCCAAATCTGCCGGCAGTTTACCGGATACCAAAATAATACAGTTTCCGGTTACGTAATGGCTTTGATAAAAATCGAGCAGCTGCTCGCGTTGTATATTTTCAAAGGCCTCCGCCGTTGAATACCGTCCATAAGGATGATTGCGACCATACACATATTCATCTATCAGGCGATTACCTACAAATTCGCATTTCTTTAAATTGATATCGAGGCGCTGTAGCTGATTGTTTTTATAAATCACCAACTCATCATCGGGAAAAATACTCTCCGTTAATATTTCCGATACAACCGGTAATAAATGAGGCAGATGTTTGTTCAAACAATGCAGGGTGATATTAGAAACATCATTAAAGCAGCCGCGACTAAGATAGGCGCCATAATATTCTACCTGCTCGTTTAATTGAAAGGCTGTTTTGGTTT
>JBIINW010000303.1:0-2648 GCA_044337245.1 Sediminibacterium sp.
TCCCGCTTTATACACTACCCCAGTTCCCACATCCCCAATTACCAACCGTGAATTGATATATCGAATGGCTACTCCCAAACTCAATTTATTATTCAGAATTCGTGAATACCCAAAATCTACCGAAAACTCACTGGGCTTGATATTATTCAATACGTTACCCGAAAAATCAGTCAGCTGAATATTTCCCAAACTGAAAAACCGCAAAGAAGTAGAAATGGCCGATTCGTCGGACAGTTTATGATAGGCAGCCAAACTTGCCAGATAAACATCCGATAAGCCCAGATCTTTTAACCAAGGCGTATAATTTACGGCAACGGCATCCCTGTTTTTGGCAAAGGGAATCTTGGCCAGATTCCAGAAGGCGGCATTGGCATCGGGGGTGGCTGCAATCGACATATCACCCATTCCACCGGCACGGGCGTCGGGACTAATGCGCAGAAAAGGCACCGCAGTAGATACGATATTGATGGATCCAGTTTGTGACTGCACCGAATTGGCTCCCAATAAGCAACCACAAAAAAAGGCTAATAATTGAAACTTTCTTTTCATCCGTTCCGTTTTTTGACTTTTAAATTCTTTTAATAGAGCAGTAAAATACAGGTTCCGCTTTCCGACTATTACAGAAATCTAACAGGTATTAACACCTTGTTATCATTTTGCAGCCTCCGTAAATACTGTAAAAGAGTAAAAATCAATCCATTCAAAACAATTTAATATCGAATCATTTGGCCGCTGGCCGATGCTGATTCCGGTTCGGAGATAAGTTTCAGGTGGTAAATATAAATACCTTTTGCCAATTTTGCTCCAGACGCCCCCTCCCCACTCCATTGAACCTGAATATTTCTGCTGCCCGACCCACTTACAGGCTGCTGAATCTGGCGCACCAACCTCCCCAGAATATCATATATGGTAACTTCCAGTCGCATGGGCACACCCGGCCGATTATGCTCAACCGAAAAAGTAGTACCCGAACTAAACGGATTCGGGTAATTCATTACCCTTCCCAACACCAGCTTTTCTTGCTTTTTCACCCAAAACTCCAACGTTTTTAGGGATGAATTATTGGCCAAATCCCAGGCTTTTAGGGTAATCTGGTGCCTACCCTCTGCTAAATCCGGCAATCGAAATGCGAGCCTCCCTTTCCGGTAGCTGTCGATATCCGCCTGATAATACTCATTCAACACCCAAGCATTTTGGGTATTCTCATCCAGCCAAGCTGTAATATCGTGCCCAATCCCATTGCCCGAAGCATTGATTCCGGAACTATCCTCTAACAGGGCAATCAACAAGGGCGATTCATTGGATAAGCCCCCTTCCCGAAAAGCAGTATCATTGAGAAACAATCGAATAGCCGGCCCCTCCTCATCCTTTCCCGCAACCGGCAAAATCCCCCCAATCGATATACTGGTATCAACCCCTCCGGCATCTGCATTTTCGCCCGTGGCATACATGCTAAACCTGGCCTTTCCCAGCGCATAACTGATATCTTTGGGTACTACAAAGTTGATGCGAAATTTCCCCCCCTGCACGGTGGCAGACCCCCTAAAAAGTACCGCTGTTTGTTGATTATACACCGCTGCCGTGCTTCCACTTCGGTTGCCCAGTGTTTTTAGTAGCTGTGGTTGGTCGTACAAACTGAGTTCTACTATCCCGTTGAAATTTGTTACTTGCACACCTCGGGAATCAGCCACTTCTCCCTCACAGGTATATCTACCCAATGCCTTCAGGGTATCGTTGCCGGTTATTGGTTTTCCATTTAACCGGGTTAACCGGATATTGTTTTTTGGAAACGCCAGGGTAAGGGCCGGATCTCCCAAAAGCGTAAACTTCCGGTTATTCAAAACATCCCCTGTAGTACTTAAAATGGTATTCTTAGCCAGCAATACCGATTTACCCAAAGAAAGGTAATTGCCTTGAGCATCTTTTTGCATACCGACTTTCAAGTATTGATCATTCATTTGCAGATTACTGTAAGCAAATACTGGTCGGGTGGTGGTTAACAGGGCGATGCCCCCAGTTGAATCGTTTTTCAATACCCGATCACCCAAGGAAACAACTGCCGGATTATCGTGCGGAGCAAAATCACAACTGGCAGTAATAAATAAGGGTAAGCGATTGGGATTGTTGAATCGCTTCACTTCCTCAGCCGTAAAAACTGCTTCATCCGCGAGTCGCTGATAATTTCCATGTCCCGTGTAATTAACTACCAATGCCCCCCGGAAACATTGATTTACGATGGTTTCATTAACCTGCGGATACCGATCGCCGCCACTACTACTTATAATTGGAAAAGCATCTAAATATACTTTCTGAATATTCAGCAAAGGGTTGGTTTGAAAAGTACTGGCAGTTATTTGTTGTGCATCATTGAAATGCAAATTATTATCCCGATCATCTGCAATAAACATTGTTTGCATCCGCCACGATCCCTGCGATGCGGGTTGCTGATAGCGAATGATTTTGTTTACTACCCTGTTAGCTTCTGCTAAATTTACAACCGGCAAACGACCAATGGCTATATCCAATCCATCGCCCGCACGCATGGCACTAAAATCTTCCCCATCATCTAGCAAACCAAAAAAGTCATCCGAAGTATAGGTTCTCAGGGGATCCAAAGATTCAGGACTTTCGTATACTGGCACTAAATT
>JBIINW010000304.1:0-2647 GCA_044337245.1 Sediminibacterium sp.
AAATTATCACATGTTGGGTTGGATATGTTCTGTACCGGTTGCTCCCCTTCGAAAAGAAGCGGCACACCGCAGTGAAATGGTGAGTCAGTTGTTATTTGGTGAACGCGTGCAAGTAATAGAATCTTCCGGCGATTTTGTGTTGGTGAAAAATGAGTATGATGCTTATACCGGATGGTGCCAGCGTAGTCAGTTAACCGAAATAGGAACTTTCGCTGAATCTAATGAACCAGAAATGCTCACCTCCGACTACATCAATATCGGTATGCTGCGGGATACAGCTATTCATTTGCCTATGGGAGTATCTATCAGTAACTGGAAGAAAATTACTGAGTCCCATTTTTTTTATGCAGGATCTGCACATTCGGCTGGAACTGTTCCTTTTTCCGAATCGGCTATTGTGGCCATCTCAACTTCCTATCTAAATGTACCTTATCTATGGGGTGGTAAGTCGGTATTTGGGATTGATTGTAGTGGATTTAGTCAACAGGTATTCCGGTATTTTGGAAAGAAATTACCCCGTGATTCCGGCGACCAGGCCAAGCAGGGCGAGGATGTAGGTTTTTTAGCAGAAAGCCGTGCCGGTGATCTGGCATTTTTCGACAATGCCGAAGGTATCATCACCCATGTGGGCATATTACTCAATAACCATGAAATTATACATGCTTCCGGTAAAGTACGGATAGATACCATAGATCAATGGGGTATCATTAATCGGGATACGGAACAGCGAACGCATACGCTTAGAATTATTAAGCGCTACTCCTGAGAAATAAGAATTATAACAGGATTAGAATAAGCGGAGACCCTTTGCAAAATGCGTGCAAACACCCGGCAAAGCCAGCCAGAAGAATTGGCGGTAAAAAATTATCATAAATACCAGGATAACAAACCAGATGGTGAAATATATCCAGGCTTTAGTAGTGCTTGTGTTGGTTTCCATTCCTCAAGAATTTTTGCAAAGATAATGAGCTTAGGTGATTTTTTTGCTCACTTCGGTTATTTTCTCTGGTTGGTTATGTTTTTCCCTTTCTCTGCGGGCCAGATAATCATCCAAAACCAGCATTTTCAGGGAAATAATCAGCAGAATAATTGCAAAAGCTTTTTTTACCAGCTGGTCGCTCCAGCTCATAGCGAGTTGACTGCCTAATAAACTTCCCACCAAAAAGGCACCCGCCATCACCAATACAGAGCCTGGATTAACATATCCATGTTGATAATATTTATATACCGCTAAAATGCCCACCGGTAATAGTAAAATACCCAGAGAAGTGCCCTGTGCGGCTTTTTGACTATACCCCAACAACATCACCAGCGCTGGAACAATAAATACGCCGCCGCCAATGCCAATCAAGCCGCTAATATAGCCTGCAACGAGCCCAATCAATATTAAAATGAGATAGGTATACATTTATATCGGGTTACATTAATTAATTAGATTAACTATTTTCGGAGGAATTACCAAAACTCTCTTGGTAAAAACGGATGGCTTCTTCAATAATATTGAGGGCAGTGGCTTTGTCGCCAAAATCTTCCACTAGAACGGTTTTGTTTTCCAGCTTTTTATATTCTTCAAAAAAATGTCTGAGTTCATCAAAAAAGTGTCTGGGCAGTTCTTCGATATTGTTGTAGTGATTTACGCCCGGATCTTTAGCTGCAACGGCAATTATTTTATCGTCGGGTTCTCCACCATCCACCATTTGCATCACCCCAATAACTTTAGCCTCCATCAGGGTAAGGGGTTGTACGGGAAGGGAAGTAATTACCAGGATATCCAAGGGGTCCTTATCTCCGCCATACGATTGCGGAATAAATCCATAGTTGATGGGATAATAGAAGGAGGAAAAAATTACCCTGTCTAGTTTTAGTAGTCCGCTCTTTTTATCAATCTCATACTTACATCTCGATCCTTGTGGAATTTCGATGATGGCATTTACCACGCGGGGAGATTGTTCTCCGCTGGGTACTCCGTGCCAGGGGTGTAAAACATGGGTAGGTATCATAGTAAGTTTATTTTGAAATATAATAGCCGATAGCTACACAAGCCAAGCCGCCAATAACTGTTATCAAAGAATATCCAATCAATAATCCATATTTGCCCTCTTGCAATAGCTGTAAATTTTCCCAGGATAAGGCAGAGAGCGTTGTGAACCCGCCACAGATACCGGTTACCAATAAAATTTTCGCATCTCCGCTAATGGCATTTCTGGTGTACCATCCCATAAAGAGTCCTATCAGAAAGGAACCCGAAAGATTTACTAGTAGGGTAGAGAAGGGGAAAAGCGTACTGCGGAAAGCGATGCCAGCTAAAAAACGCAGCATGCTGCCAATCATCCCACCCAATCCGGCCAATAAGAGTTGTTTTAATAGCATGGGCAAATTATTGAGAAACGATCAGCCATCCGGCTGATTTTTTTTCAATTACTAAAGTATCTTTTATCTGCGGAGAAAAGGAAAAACTGTAAATAAACTGCACCTGCTCCGGTGTGATATCGTTAATCGCATGTATTTGCAAAGAAGCAGTTCTTTTCATTTGTCGCCCCTCCCGGTCAAGCGTTCGGTAATCCAATTCCTGCAGCATCAATTGATGTTTCAGGTTGGTATCGGCAGGCAGATAATTGGCAGCCGTAGTAAAATCGCCTTGCAAACA
>JBIINW010000305.1:0-2626 GCA_044337245.1 Sediminibacterium sp.
AACATTGGAGATGCAGGGCATATAAATGCAGCTTCAGGTCATACAAATTGGGAAGAGGGCTTAACGATTTTAAAAAAATTGGGATAGTTCATCCCTCTAATTTCCTGATAGTCACCTACTCAATTATAGCATTATGGTTGGGTCTTTAGTCTGTAAGGGGAGCAAAAATGATAAAAAGGTTATACTTTTATAGTAAAGTCCTTTTTGTTCGAATGCTCTCACCTTTAGCTAAATACTTTTCGCAATTGCCAAGGAGGCTTTTTCTTCTGGATAGTTTCGGTGCTGCCTTAACATCATTTTCCTTAATTATCATTTTAAGATTCTACAACGAATACTTTGGGATGCCAGCAAGTATTTTGTATTACTTAGTAACTGTTGGACTAATATTTTTTTCATACTCTACAACTTGTTTTTTATTGCTGAAAAAAAATTGGGCATCATTTATTCGATTAATAGGCCTCGGCAACTTATTATACAGTTCGTTTTCACTGGTGCTTATTTATTATTACTTCAATACGCTAACACCTTTAGGAGTTGTATATTTTTTTCTTGAAGCTATAATTGTTGTTGTTTTAGCCTTCATTGAGTTAAAAGTGGCCAATCACCTTACGGAACAAGAAAAATCAAGGCGTTTTCAGAAGATGTAAACTGATTCTTGTTCAAAAAAATTACAAGAAAATCAACCCTTTTATTTTAGAACAGTCACCTACTCAATCAACGCATTATAGTTGCATCTTCTTCTGTAAGGAGCGAAACTCAGAGTAAGCGCCTGTGCGCTGAAAGCGTATCCCCTAATGTAAGCCCGGATTTTATCTCTATTTTTTATTTCAAAATGTAAAAAAAAGCAGACACATCATTAGTAAAAAACCAGTTACAAATGAAAAAACGTATACTTGTATAGAGTAACCATTTATATTTATGCTATGAAGCGAATCTTACTTTCTACATTGTTTATCGGGCTGTTTATTTCGATTGCATATAACACAAATGCGCAAGACGCAACTAGAATGTACAGAATAGCAAAAATTAAGGTGGATGGTAGTCAATTAGAGAAATACAAATCTGCCTTACAAGAGCAGATGAACACAGCAATTAATATAGAGCCGGGTGTTTTATCTTACACCGTTGTTGCCGATAAAAATGATGCAACAGTATTTACCATTTTAGAAGTTTACGCCAGCGCGGCAGCATATCAATTACATATTTCAACGCCTCATTTTAAAAAATATAAAGAAAGTGTAAAGGAGATGGTTTTATCTTTAGAGTTACTTGATACTGAACTAGTGGCAAGGATACAAAAATCAGACTATTAATGCGCTCACCATTCTGAAAGAAATCAATAGGGCAACTATTTGATTTTACGATAATTATATACTTCATCATTGCATAATAAGTTAGGCCTACCCGAAAAAGAGCAGCTACTATATATATTTAAAAATGTAGTAATGCAAAGTATATCCGCCATTTTTTTTGGTTTGTGTAACTTTTGATACATAGAAATATAGCCATTTCCCGAAATTTATAGGATGAAAGAAAAAATAAAAGAACATTGGGAAAATATATATGAAACTAAGCAGGCTAATCAAGTTAGTTGGACGCAAGATATACCATCAATTTCGTTGGAGTTTTTTCATAAATATAAGATCCCTACAACAGCCAATATTATTGATGTAGGTGGGGGCGATAGTAAATTGGTTGATTTTCTATTATCAGAGGGGTATACCAATATTTCGGTTTTAGATATATCTGGAGCAGCCATTCTTAGAGCAAAAAAAAGATTGGGGAAAGAGGCCAGTAAAGTGAAATGGATTGTGTGTGATATTCTGGATTTTAAACCCAATGAAAAGTATGATGTATGGCACGATAGAGCCGCATTTCATTTTCAAACGGAAACAGATAAAATTGAAAGGTATTTGCATATTGTTAAAAATGCTGTTGATGGAATGGTGATAATCGGAACATTTTCTGTTGATGGCCCCAAAAAATGTAGCGGTTTAGATATTAAACAATATGATGAGGCTGGAATGAAAGAAAAATTTGAACAATTGAATTTTAAAAATCTAACTTGCAAACGAGAAGACCATATTACGCCAGCCGGAGCTATTCAAAATTTTGTTTTTTGTAGTTTTATAAAAATTAATTCTCCGCAATCTGTCGTTTTTTAGTAACTCCTTTCTATATTATATGAATAAACTAACTCAATTGCTAAAAAAGTACCGAAATGAAGTAATCGTTGGCGTACTGGTTTTTCTCTTATTGCTTTTCAGAGATGTAATAAAGTCCTTCTTGTAATTTTACTAGCCGACCGCTTCCATATATAAATATGAAAATAGTAGCATCATTCATTCTACTGCTGGCCTATCTGAACGCTACCGGGCAAGCTACCCGCAATTGGATCGACTCAGAAGTAAAGTACACTGATTCCAAAGGAAATTTGGTAAAGCTGATACATAGCTTACCCAAAGGAGGTGGACAAGTGTTCCATAATGGAAAAAAATATGCGTATGTAGTTTTTTGGACGCATGTGATTAATCAATCAGCCACTCCACTAGAATTACAGGTAAAATTTCCAGCAGTCACCTATTTCAAATCGCCTGAATCTTACATACACATTCTACTTCCGAGA
>JBIINW010000101.1:0-9580 GCA_044337245.1 Sediminibacterium sp.
ATTGAATAATATCAAGCCCAGTGAATTTTCGGTAGATTTTGGGTATTCACGAATTCTGAATAATAAATTGAGTTTGGGAGTAGCCATTCGATATATCAATTCACGGTTGGTAATTGGGGATGTGGGAACTGGGGTAGTGTATAAAGCGGGAACTTCGGTGGCGGGGGATGTATCGTTGTTTTATCATGGGGTAGATGAGTCGGGGGCCGGCTTAAATTGGGGAGTTAGTTTGTCTAATTTAGGAGCCAAAATTGGATACACGAATGATGCCCGTAGCAGAGATTTTATTCCTGCCAATTTGGGAGTGGGTGTAACGTATAATTTTGTGATGGACGAAAATAACCGACTTATGTTGGGGTTGGATATTAATAAGTTATTGGTTCCGGTGGTGCCTCCTGCAACGGGGGTGTATGCAACGGATTCGGCCAGTTTGGCCAATTATCGTAGTACGAGTGTGCTTTCTAGTTGGTTTAAATCTTTCAATGATGGAACCAATCAGTTGAATTCTTTACAGGCTTCATTGGGAGCAGAATACGCCTATAATGAACAGTTTTTTGTTCGGGCCGGTTATTTTTACGAAGACAAATCCCGTGGCAATCGCCAATATTTTTCCGTAGGTGCCGGTTTTAGTATGGATGCCTTCCAGGTAAATTTATCCTACCTAGTTCCTTCCGGTTCGGGTATCACCCGCAATCCATTATCAAATACGATTCGGGTAGGATTGCTATTTAATATTGGGGGTAAATAATACCCCTGCTCCGATGTATCTTTACCCGATAAAAAGGGGTGTTGGGTTTGCACATTCTATAAATCAAAGTATATGGCTATCCGAATTGGTTATGGTATCGATTTCCATCAATTGGTGGAGGGTAGGGATTTGGTAATTGGGGGTGTTCAGATAGCCCACCATAAAGGAGCGCTGGGCCATAGTGATGCGGATGTGTTGTTGCATGCGATTTGTGATGCCTTATTGGGAGCGGCTTGTTTGGGGGATATAGGGGTACATTTTCCGGACACGGATATGGCTTTCAAAAATATCGATAGCCGTATATTATTGGCAAAAACAAATGAATTGATTCGCGAAGCCGGGTATACGATTGGCAATATAGATGCCACGCTCTGTTTAGAAGCTCCCAAGATAAAACCCTATGTATCCCGCATGCAGGAAGTGATAGCGGGTATTTTGGGGATAGCTGTTACGGATATTTCTATTAAGGCAACCACTACTGAGAAAATGGGTTTTGTAGGCAGGGAAGAGGGTTTGGTGGCGCATGCGGTATGTTTGTTGGAGCGGAATTAACTGATAAGCTATGCAAATGGAACGGGGAGCAGAAAAGATTGCAGTAATTGGATTGGGCTATGTTGGTTTACCCCTGGCTATTTTATTAAGCAAGCAATATGCAGTAACTGGATATGATTATGCCAGCAATAGAATTGCGGAGTTGGTAAATCAGGTTGATAAGAGTGCAGAAGTAAATTCTGAAGAGTTAGCGGATGCTTTTTTATTGTTCAATAAAACTAAAGGGAATGTTGGGTTACAGGTAACCGATATTCCTGATACGATTGCCCAATCAAGCATCTTTATCATAGCAGTTCCAACACCTGTTGATCAAAATCATTTACCTGATTTATCCCCATTAAAAGCTGCCACTGATTTAGTAGCCCGTTTTTTAAAAAAGGGCGATTTGGTAATATACGAATCCACTGTTTATCCGGGTTGTACCGAGGAGGTTGCTGTACCTATTTTGGAGCAGGTTTCTCAGCTTACGTATAATATTAATTTTACGGTAGGCTATTCTCCAGAACGAATGAATCCGGGAGATAAGCAACGTAGGTTAACAGATATTGTAAAAGTTACTTCCGGATCCAATGTGGAAGCGGCAAATCGGGTAAATAATTTGTATGCTTCCATTATACTGGCAGGTACTTATTTGGCCCCCAGTATTAAAATTGCAGAGGCTTCTAAAGTAGTAGAAAATACCCAGCGCGATATCAATATCGCTTATATGAATGAGCTTTCGAAAGTGTTTACTGCATTGGATATTGATATGAAAGAGGTAACCAAGGCAGCGGCTACCAAATGGAATTTTTTACCTTTTCATCCGGGTTTAGTAGGCGGACATTGTATAGGCGTTGATCCTTATTATCTGATACATCGTTCTATGCAGGCAGGCTATGAGCCAACCTTGCTTAAGTCGGCCAGGGTAATTAATAACAGCATGGGTGAATATGTTGCCAGTAGAATGTTAGCATTGTTGGGAAAAAAGCAGATTGCTGCAAGTACTGCCCGTGTGTTGATAATGGGTATTGCCTTTAAAGAAAATACGGCGGATATCCGAAATAGTCGGGTGGTAGAATTAATCAACCAACTGATAGCTTTTGGGGTTGCAGTTGATATTTATGATCCATTGGTAGATGCCCAGGCAGTTAGTGAAAGTTATGGGTTAACCTGTTTAAATAAGCTGGGCGAAACGGATAAATATGATGGAATAATTATTGCGGTTCGGCATGCCACATTTAATGAATTTGAGTATAGTCGGTATTTGAAGCCTATATCTGTTTTATATGATTTACATGGAATTGTTTCTGGTCAACTTTCCGACGGCTCCTTATAATTATTCGCAGCCCTGTTGATAATCTTTTTTTTATAACCCTCTCCGAACCATTATTTTCACTTTTAAGACGGATACTGCTTTCAATTATAGATTATAATTTTATATAATATTTTATAGCTGCTTAGCTATTTTTATATAATAGTTTTAGCTATAAAAATGGTATATTTGTAGTATTCTTTTCTGCGTTTTAGCAGGCAGAGATTGCTATATACTTCATGTGAGTGAGGCAGACGGAGTCATGTTCTTTTAGGTATATTTTTGATGATTATAACGAAAACACCTTATCGAGTTTCATTTTTTGGAGGGGGAACTGATTTTCCGCTTTGGTTTAGGGAGCATGGGGGTAGGGTGATTTCCACTTCTATCAATAAATATTGCTACATAACCTGCCGCAGAAAACCTGCTTTTTTTCCGCATAAGCATCGGTTTGTGTATAGTGAAATTGAAGATGTAAATGATATTTCGGCTACTCGCCACCCGGCAATTAAAGGGGTGTTGGAATGGATGCAGTGGACGGATGGTTTAGAAATTCACCACGACGGAGATTTACCCGCTCGATCCGGGTTAGGGTCTAGTTCTGCATTTACCGTAGGATTGTTGCAGGCAATGCATCGCTTACAAAATACAACGCTTGCTGCCGAAGAACTGGCAAAGCAGGCAATTCATGTAGAGCAAAAGGTGATTGGAGAGGTAGTGGGTTGTCAAGATCAGATTGCAGTTGCCTATGGCGGATTCAACCGGATAGATTTTAATCCCGATGAAACCTTTTCTGTAACGCCCATAACAATAGATGCCAACAGGCTGGCAGATTTGCAGAATCATTTGCTCTTATTTTTTACCGGATTTTCAAGATTTGCTTCGGACATTGAATCCAGTAAGTTGGTTAATTTTTCTCAGAAGTCAGATTCCTTGCAGCGCATGATGGACATGGTGGTAGAAGCGGAGGATATATTAAAAAACAATAACCGCGATTTGCAACAATTTGGTTGGATGTTACAAGAAGCGTGGGAGTATAAAAAATCATTATCATCCATCGTTTCTACTTCAGCGATTGATGAAATTTATAACAAAGCCATTACAGCTGGTGCATTAGGAGGAAAGATATTAGGTGCCGGGGGTGGGGGATTTATCCTGTTCTTTGTTCCACCCGAAAAACAATCTGCCGTAAGAAACAGTTTAGCTGAATTGGTAGAAGTACCCTTTTCGTTTGAGCAGGAAGGGTGTTCGGTAGTGTTGGGATAGTTTTAATTATGAAAAAAGAAAAACCATTTATTATACAATTATTGTTAAGAGGCAGAAATCTGTTTTCTAATTTCTTTTTCGATCCCTGGGAAATGTTGATGAAGTGGAGAGCGATTCCTGTTTTTGTAAAAAACATTTTTGAGTATAACGCAAATCGAAAATCGAATGTTCCAGCCATTCGTTTTTCTAATTTATTTTTTACAACTTACGAAAAGTACATGCCCGGAGGAACCGTTGGGGGTCATTATTTTTTACAGGATGTTTGGGCGGCAAAAAAAGTATATCAATCCGGTTGCAAGCATCATATAGATATAGGATCAAGGATTGATGGTTTTGTTGCCCATTTGTTACCTTTTTGTACGGTTGAATATGTTGATATTCGGCCTATTGAATCTCCTTTTCCGGAATTAATTTTCAAAGAAGGTTCCATTTTGTCTTTGCCCTACCAAGACAATTCAGTTGCTAGTTTGAGTTGCTTGCATGTGATAGAGCATATTGGTTTAGGCAGATATGGTGATCCCATTGATCCGGAAGGGCACATAAAAGCAGCCCAAGAGTTGAGTCGTGTGCTAAAGCCAGGAGGAAGGCTCTATTTGGGAACACCAGTTGGTAAGGAAACTGTTTGTTTTGATGCACACAGAATTTTTTTTGTAGAAACTATGCTAGAATTATTTAGTGAATTGCAATTAGAAAGTTTTGATTTTATTACCGACCAGGGTAATCTTATAGAGTTTGACTATCCTAAACAGGAGGCTAATAAGGCTAGGTATGGGTGTGGTCTTTTTCTTTTTAAAAAATTAGGCTAAGCTATTTAAATTGAATTTTTATTTTACATTAATTAGTAGAATCCTATGGAAATAGTTTTTCCTAAATTTCAGGTGCCAGTTTTGCAAAATCGTGTTTTTGAAACCCATGATTTAGCAGTGAATTCAGATCGAGGCTACATAGAAGTAAGGCAAAATAATGAATCAGGATTGTATGAAAATGCTTTATTTGATAGTAGTAAGCTAAAATATGATGCTAATTACGATAACGAGCAGGCAAATTCAGAAGTATTTCAACATCATTTAAATGATGTTGTAAACATTTTATCGCCCGTTTTAATAGATAAAAAAGTTATTGAGGTTGGATGTGGAAAGGGGCATTTTTTAGAGTTACTTCTTTCAAAAGGGGTTAATGCTTATGGATGTGATCCAACGTATACAGGATCTAATGATAGGGTTATCAAAAATTTTTTTTCCGAATCATTGAGCCTTCGAGGGGATGTGATTATATTAAGACATGTGTTGGAACATATTCAGCATCCGATTGATTTTTTAAAGACAATAGCGGATGTGAATGGGAATAAGGGGCTAATTTATATTGAGGTTCCTGATTTTAATTGGATTGTGAATAATCAAACATATTTTGATATATTTTACGAGCATGTTAACTATTTCAGACCAGATGATTTTTTAAAAATTTTTGGCAATATTGTTTCCCGTGGTACACTTTTTCAAGGGCAATATCAATATGTATTGGCAGATTTGGGTAGTATTCAATTGCCTCCCTATGCGTTGGAGGAATCAGATAATGTTGCGGCTGTTAACTTTACACAATTAGATAGGTTAGTAAGTGGACTATCTGTAATTAAAAAGCCCCTGTTTATTTGGGGTGCAGCCTCCAAAGGAGTTATTTTGGCATTGCACCTTCATAATGCAGGCATAAAAGTTGATAATTTAATTGATATTAATCCTAATAAGCAAGGTAAATTTACTGCCCTAACAGGAATTCAAATTATTTCTCCTGAAGAATTTAATGAAAAAGGATCCGGAAGCACACTTATCATAGTGAATCCAAATTATGAACATGAAATTCGTGAGTTGACTTCAACAATTAATCAGGTTACTTTTATCATATTATGAGGGTTTCTCAATTTATGATCATAGCTTAATGTTCACATCTTTTTTTACTTGGAGACAATCATTTAATGTATGAAAGTAGTTATTCTTGCTGGGGGGTTGGGAACTAGGTTAATGGAAGAAACTGAATCCCGACCGAAACCAATGGTGGAGATTGGGGGAAAACCAATATTATGGCATATCATGAAAATGTATGCGCATCATGGTTTTTCGGAATTTATTATTTGTTTGGGATACAAGTCAATGTTGATAAAAGAATATTTTTATAATTACTATTTACATAATTCTGATGTAACCATTGATTTGTCTAATAATAAAATTGACATACATCAATCTGACGCGGAGCCATTCAAAGTAACCTTGATTGATACTGGACTGCATACCAATACTGCTGGACGCATTAAAAGAATTCAATCTTATGTGAAGGATGAGACTTTTATGTTAACCTATGGCGACGGATTATCTGATATAAATTTGAATGAATTATTAACTTTTCATCGCAAACATGGGAAAGTAGCCACGCTAACGTCTATTCAACTTCCTGCTAGATTTGGACATTTGAATATTTCTGCCGATGGATCTGTTAATGATTTTAAAGAAAAGCTCACAGATCAGAATATGTGGATCAATGGAGGTTTTTTTGTTTTGGAGCCAGGAATTTTTGATTACATAGGAGATAATGCAGATGAAACACAATGGGAAAAGGGACCCCTTGTTGAAATTGCCGAAGGAGGGCAGTTGGCGGCTTATCAACATGCTGGTTTTTGGAAATGCATGGATGCATTGAGGGATAGAATTGAGTTAGAGAGTTTGTGGAATTTAGGAAACGCACCTTGGAAAGTCTGGTAAAATTGGTATATGCACATTCATATTAATGGAAATTTGGGTTACATTGGACCAGTGCTGGTTAGTGAGTTGAAGAAATCATTACCTGATGTTAAACTAACTGGTTTTGATAATGCCTATTTTGCAGGATGCTTGCTAAGTCCATTTGACTATCCAGAAAAGTACTTAGATGCTCAATATTACGGAGATATACGGGACGCTCAACCTTTACCAATTTATCATCAAGCCAATGCAGTTATTCATTTGGCTGCCATTAGCAATGATCCAATGGGTAAAGAATTTGAAGCGGTTACCCATCAAATTAATACTGAATCTGTATACCAATCTGCACTGATGGCAAAGCAATCTGGTGTTACGCATTTTGTATTTGCTTCTAGTTGTAGTGTTTATGGTGCTGGTGGTGATGATGCAAAATCTGAAAATTCCATTTTAAACCCACTTACTGCGTATGCTCAATCAAAAATAAAAGCAGAGGAAAGGTTACAAGAACTTGCCGACGATAATTTTATTGTTACCTGCTTGCGATTCGCTACTGCCTGTGGTTGGAGCCCAAGACTCCGATTGGATTTGGTGCTCAATGATTTTATTGCAAGCGCATTGATTAACGGGAAAATAAATATTTTAAGTGACGGCACACCTTGGCGGCCACTAATTCATGTTAAAGATATGGCAAGGGCAATGGAATGGGCATGTGTAAGAAGCGCGGAGCAAGGAGGTAATTTTTTGATTGTCAATGCCGGGTCTAATGAATGGAATTATCAAGTAAAAGATTTGGCTTTTGCGGTTCGGGATGTAATTGAAAATGTTGAAGTGGTTATTAATCAGTCTGCACCACCTGATAAGCGATCTTATCGAGTTGACTTTTCAAAATTTCAAGAGCTGGCCCCCGGGTATAAACCACGCGAAACTTTAGTTAGTACCGTGTCAGAAATGATTTCAAATTTGAATAAGGTGAAATTTGCCCATTTTGAAATTTATCAATCGCCATTTATTCGATTGAAAGTTTTACATGAACTTATACAATCCGGAAAAATCAATCAGCAGCTATCTTGGATTGATAATTAATTTATTTATGCTCAATATAAAATATAGTAATTGGGTATAGATTAAATGATTCTTGAATAATGATATTTCTCTCTACTCCATTGGCGGGCGTAATGCTAGTAAAATCAGATCCAATTTCTGATGAGAGAGGATTTTTTACCAGAACCTATTGTAAAAAGGAGTTTGAATCAGTTCAAATTTATGATGAATTTGTACAGTGCAATCATTCATTTAATATCGCAAAAGGAACTTTACGGGGCCTTCACTTTCAGATACCTCCTTATGCCGAAAAGAAGTATGTGAGATGTGTTAATGGTAGCATATTTGATGTTGTGGTAGATATCAGAAAAGATTCACCTACTTATCTCCAATGTTTTAATGTAGAGCTAAGTTTTTTTAATATGTTGGGGCTAATTATACCAGAAGGTTGTGCACATGGATTTCAAGTTTTAGAAGATAATACATCCATTATTTACCACCATTCTGAGTTTTATCACCCTAATTCTGAAAAAGGCTTACGATATGATGATCCAGTACTTAGTATACATTGGCCTCTGGAAGTGAAGCATATAAGTGACAGGGATAAAAATTTTGCATTTATTGATCACCAATTTGAACCTTTACAACCGTGAATTGTCGATTTTGTAGCAACCCCCTTAATCACGAATTTCTTGATTTGGTTAACGCTCCTCCATCAAATTCATTTTTGACATTTCGCCAATTGAATGAGCCAGAGGTCTACTATCCATTGAGGGTCTTAGTTTGTGATAACTGTTTCTTAGTTCAAATTGACGAGTATCAAAAGTCGTCAGCAATTTTTAATCATGAATATGTTTATTTCTCTTCTTTTTCTACAAGTTGGCTGAGTCATGCTAAAAATTATTGTGAAAAAGTAGTCGAAAGGTTTTCATTGGGTAATAATTCGAGGGTAGTGGAAATTGCATCTAATGATGGTTACCTCTTACAGTATTTTTTAGAACGAAAGATACCCGTTTTAGGGATAGAACCTACTAAGAATACTGCTAAAGTGGCAATAGATAAGGGTATAGAAACAGTTACCGAATTTTTTGGATTAGCGCTGGCAGAAGTATTAGTTAAAAAGGGATTATATGCAGATTTACTTATCGGCAATAATGTTTTAGCACATGTGCCAGATATAAATGATTTTGTTGCGGGCATGCACCATTTTTTATCTCCACAGGGCATTATAACAATGGAGTTTCCACATTTAATTCAATTGATTGATAACAATCAGTTTGATACAATTTATCATGAGCATTTCTCTTATCTCTCATTGTTTACTGTTCAAAAGATTTTTTTAGCACAAGGGTTAGAGATATTTGATGTAGATGAAATATCGACACATGGAGGTTCTTTAAGAATTTATGCAAAACATGTTGGCGATACTAGTAAAGAAATTAGTGCCAAGGTTGGTAGCCTCATGCAAAAGGAAAAATCAAAAGGTGTTGACAAAATTGACTACTATAAGGGATTTACAGATAAGGTTGAGCAAATTAAGTTTGATTTGTTGGCATTTTTAGTTACTCAGAAAAAGAAAGGGAAAAAGGTTGTAGGATATGGAGCAGCCGCAAAGGGTAATACTTTGTTGAATTATTGTGGAATAAAAAAGGATTTAATTCACTTTGTTGTTGACGCTAATCCCAATAAGCAGGATAAATTTTTGCCTGGAAGTCATATTCCGGTGGTTAATGAGGAGATACTGAAACTTGAGCGACCTGATTTTGTGATTATATTCCCTTGGAATTTGAGCGCTGAAATTAAGCAGCAATTATCTTATATTAGTGAGTGGGGTGGCAGATTCTTGATTCCTATCCCAACCATAGTAATTGACTAGTTAATGAAATTTTTAGTAACTGGAGCAACTGGATTTTTAGGTGGTCATGTAATTCAATACTTGTCAAAGAAGGGCCA
>JBIINW010000102.1:0-9528 GCA_044337245.1 Sediminibacterium sp.
TGGTTGAATAAGTTGTTGTAGGAACAGCCAGCGAGCCAAGAGCTGCAAGGCTCATTAACTGCATAACTTTTCTTCTTGTTAAATGGCCTTGATTCATTTTAATCTTCTTTATGGTTTACTTGAAAAAGCTTGCATTTTACTTGCCGCTTTTCTTCATCATGAAAGTTACTATTAAAATGTGAAAGAAAAAGTAGTTGAGGAATCTGCGAAGCTGGGGTTCTAAGCTGGTGCGCTATTAGGTAGTACATATAAGGATAAACAACCTATTGCGGGTGCGAACGAGTATCATACTTAAGTCCTCAAAAGATTTGACAGGGGCTTTTACCCGAAATACAAACAAAGCTATTTCCCCGTCATCCGTTCCGCATTACCCGATCCACCGAATACTTCCCCGGCCCAGTAAACAGCAAAGTAAGGTACGCCAGTAAATAATGCACGCCCAGCTCCTTTTCTCCAAAAGGATCTCCGGCATGCATAACGAAAATGATTACCAGCATACAAATAATAAGCGGTATAAGCGCCAATCGGGTAAAAAGCCCCAAAACCACCAACAGGGTACAAAAAAGCTCGGCAAAAACGGTTAATCCCTTTGAAACAACGGGGCCAACATGAAACGGGTCGGGCCAATCGGAAGCGCCATCAGAAAACTCGGTAAACTTACCCCAACCGTGTAAAAACATCAGCGCACAACACAAGCGAAGAATAAGCAGCCCAAGGTCTATAGACCATGATTGAGAAGAGAGTAAACTTCGCCAGGCGTTTTTGGTGGGATTGGATGTGGTCATGATTATGTGTTTTGGGTTTGAATTACGAACTACAATTTAGGCTCCCATCCTTTCTCATATTGTCTATCCCACAATTTCATTCCGTCTTTATCCAGGATATGCCCGTTCTGAGTATTCACTTGAAAAGACTTGCCAATTCTATAGCTAATATTCGCGTAGTGACACATCATTTGACTGATTGCGCCTTCTTCAATAGGTGAATTTAGTTTGGTTTCTTTTCCACGGATCACGTTAAAAAAGTTGGCCACATGCGCATCTGTCATATCTCCCCCGCCGCCTAAGGCTGTGCCTGCTTCATTACCGGCAGACTTGCTATCTCGTATTTTTTTACCCATCCTGTCAAATAAAGTATAGCCGTTGCGGTTCACAAAAACTGTACCCTCGCTGCCATAAATAATGGTACCCCGGTCGCTGCCATAGGTATTATACCCACTGCGGCTCTTACCATCCCACTGGATAATCTTATTGCCAGGAAAACGGAAAGTCGCGTCCATGGTATCATACATCACCCAGCCGTCGTTGGCAAAGTGGCGCTTGGCCGCTTCCACTTCAACTTTTTCCGGATAGGTAGCCTGCAAAGCCCAACGAGCCACGTCTAATTCATGCGTAGCATTGTTACCAGTTTCGGCGGTACCCCAATGCCATCCATACCAATGCCAGTTATAGTCCCAGGTATTGTCGGTGTATGCTCTGTGTGGAGCCGGCCCCTGCCAAAGCTCCCAGTCTAAACCATCGGGTACAGGTGCTTTTTTCTCAATAGGCACAGCGCCGCGGGAGTTGGAATAAAATGCCAATGCCTTGTATACATCGCCAATTACGCCATTGTGAATTTCCCCAATAATCTCCTGAGACTCTTTGGCCGATCTTTGCTGATTACCCATCTGAATCACTTTGCCATATTTCTGCTGAAAAGCCACCAGCAATTCGCCCTCACGGGGATTGTGGCTGCAGGGTTTTTCAATATATACGTGCTTGCCCGCCTGCATGGCCATCCAGGTACCTGGCGCATGCCAATGGTCTGGCGTAGCATTAAATATGGCGTCTACGCTTTTATCATTCCACACATCGTGAATATCAGCCACCAGCTTGGCGTTGCCCTCAACTTTACCGCTCAGGTCTTTACCCACTTTTTCGCGTTGTTTCTTCATCACATCGCAGATATACGCCAGGTCTACATTGTTATTCTTATTCTTCAAGGCATCATAATAGGCACTTACCCTTCGCCCGCATCCCATGAGCGCTACATTCAATCGATCGTTGGCGCCTATAATTCTATTATAACTCTTGGCAGTAAAGCCCTGTGCAACGCCAGCAAAACCAACCCCTACGGCACTATAGGTGAGGTTGCGCATAAAGTCTCTGCGATTTGTAGCCATGATTTTTTTTTATGGTCAGCAATTATTGATACACAATTTAAATACTAAAGGCGAAAAAAAGCAGCTGGCGCTGAGGCTCGTTGAAAGAATCTACTAAATCGATGTAGTGCTGTGTGGATTGACTCGCCTCCTTGCACAAATCGAAAGGATAGGAGCCGGAAGGGGCGGAGTGAATTGAATAGGATTACCGCCAAACAAATAACCGGGGAATATGCGGCAGCAGAACAAAATGCGCCAAAACCACAAAACGCTATATAACAGCTTTAAAAATGGTTACTCCCTTAGATACCGCATAGCCTGCATGAGACAGTTCGGGTTAATCTGCTGAGATTTCAATTACAGTAAGCAGGCTTCCTTCATTGATTCTTTTAAACAGAAGCGGTACTAGATTGCGTAAAGTGCTTAAGCGATTATCTGATCCGTGTAAAACTGCAATGGTAAGAGGCAGATATTCAACATACTGTTGGTATTGCAAATTTTGGTCAGCTGTTACAAAAAGTTCAAAGCCATCGTTGATCATAAGTTTTAATAACTCGCCATTTTTCTTGCCTAGCCACCCTTTATCTCGAACAGTCCAATCCTCATGATCTTTTACAAAATCATTTTTGAGTTTCCGCGGTAAACTTTCATCAAGCAAAATTTTCATGAAGCATTTTCTCGGTTGTTAGTGATTTTTTAGCCATTTCTAAAACTGCCAAAGCTGATTCTTTAGAAACCGAAGGGAAGTCATCAAGGAATTCTGCCAAATCATCTCCCCCTTCGATGTAGTCGAAGAGTGTTTGCACAAGAACGCGGGTTCCTGCAAATACAGCAGCGCCGCTCATCACTTCTGGGTCGATGCTAATTTCTCCGTATTTCATTTTATTGGAATTTTTTGAAATTAAAGATACTATATATTTTTAAGAGATTCAGAGGCCGGGATTAAGTGGTTTTACTCAAACCTGCAGAGGATTTGAGCAGCTTGGGAAATAGGGTTCTCAGTGGCAAGAACCGTAGCTGATTGAAAATATATACTTGAAGCTACTTGCACTATTTGATATCTTTGAAATATGAAAGCATGCATACTTATAGCCTTGTGTCTTATTTCCACGGCTAGTTTTGCTTGCAGCTGTGCTTCAGCTACTTTACTTGAGCACTTTCAACATTCCGACTTTGTTGCAAAAGTTAAAGTACTAAAGGTCTCTGAAGCTACATCAGATGGAGAATTCCAAGATGCAACCATAGATGTTTTAGAATTGTATAAAGGGAATAAAATTACAACGATTAAAATCTATGCCAGACTACGTACAGATTGCAATTTAATTGTTCCAGAAAACTCGACTTGGCTGGTTTTCGCAAAAACAAATCAATCCGGATTTTTATCGTTTGGCCTTTGTTCCGGATCTATGCATTTAGATCGTAAAATAAATTCCAATGATTATCCAAATCTCGAAACCAACTGGATAAACAAAATCAATCAACAAATTTCAGTTTTACAGTTCTTTGCGGCTAATCATATCACTCAACCAAATGAATTTGATTTACGCCTAAATAGGCAGTTAAGAGATTCCATAACGGATCTGTTTAAGGGATATGAGGGCGAAGTACGCAGTAATGCGGTATTTCAATTGACCGTTGAAAAAAACTTATCCATCTCAAAAATCGAGGCACTAAAAGAATTTGATAACCAACAGCTGTCAAAGGAGTTATTGAAATATTTAAAGGGAAATATAAAAATATCTTCCCAAAACAATTCAGGAATTAATAAGCGCACCCAATTGATTGTTGTATACTATTTCTATCCGGCGGAAAAAGAGTACCGTAGCTTTATAAGTGAACGGGATTTATAAGAATCCCGTATAAGGCTCTGTGTACGGAAACAAAAAACCCCAACATTCCCGTTGAGGTTCTTTAAAGTTCATACTAAGCAGTTTTACAACATCGCTTCTATACTCAATTAATAGCCAGGATTTTGTTTTAAATAACCCGGCAAGTTAGACGCGCCATCAATGGCAGTTTGTGGAATAGGCATTAATCGCATATTCTTATTCGTGTTATTTTTTTCCGTCCAACTATCTTCATACTTTCCAAAACGAATCATATCCGTTCTTCTTACCATTTCCCAGTACAACTCAAACCCTCTTTCTCTATATAAATTATCCAATGTAAGAGATGGCAAAGTGCTTCCAACAAAATTGGCGGTGCGACAGGTTCTAACGGCGTTTACATCTATCAGCGCTCCTCCGGCATCGTTCTTGCGCAATTTTGCTTCGGCACGCATTAAATACACGTCGGCTAAACGTACTATTGGTATATCTACTTCACCAAAATTTCTTCCACTTACTGAACCCTTACTGAATTCGTATTTCAACACACGAATTCCTGTACTATAATCACTTCCTGCGGTTGTAAAATCAATTTGTTCAGTAAAGTTTACAGGCAGAAAAGGTTTGCTGCGCGTTACATTATGTAGTTTTCCTATTCTCAGCCTTCCATCTGGCAATCTTAAAAAAACACCATTTACACGGAGTAAGCCATATTGTTGTCCTCTTAAAAACCCACGATCATACTTAAAGTCTTGAACAGCAATGCCTGTATCCGTTCCGTTGATGGTATAATTCATGTTCTTTTTGTAAAAACGAGGGTCCGCAATTGCTGGGTCTACCGATCCATACGCACTTGTCCAGGTTCTATAATAATCCGGAGTTATGCCGGGCCCATCTGTTCCATTAGCCCCTGTAAATGCAGGCAAAGGAAACTGATCTCCAGAAAGGGTAAAATAAGATAACCGATTGTGACCGTTTAGGGATGCTCTTTGGTCAACCGCAAATATGAGCTCTTTATTGGTGTTATTTTCATCATTAAACATTGCCCAATAATCTGTTGAAAATGAAAATTGGTTAGAAGAAATTATTTTAGTGGTGTACTCGTTTACTTTGTCTAAATCTTCTGGTTTAAAAACAACAGAACCAGCATATGGGTCGCGATATACCCCTGCATTTAAATGTAATCTTGCCAATAAACCCCATACACCTGCTTTAGTAATTCTACCGGCTCCAACGGTGGTTTGCAAATTTGGTTCCGCTTCTAAAAATTGATTTTTAATGTATTCAACGGCCTCATTTCCTCTTATGATAATTGAAGGAGCCCCTAAGTCGTCTTTCTTAAAGGCAATTCCCCATAAATCTAATGCAACCAAGTTATAGTATGCATACATAGCTTTTGCTTCAGCTATATATAGTGTTGCACTAGGGTCAGTATTTTCTTTTAAAGAATTTATTGCAGTGAGCGCACGAGAAATACTTATTGTTATAATGTTCCAAGTGTTTCTAACATTAGGGTCGGTACTGGTTAATTCATGACGGTGCAAGGCCACGTAAATTCCATTATCACCCCAATCGGTTCCACCACGATACGGCAAAATAGCCTCGTCTGTAGAAATTTCTTGTAAGGCAAAATAAGTGGTGTGCTGAAACAAGGAAGGAAGGCCAGCATATACTGGTGCGATAATTCCGTCGGCCAACTGTTTTTGTGTTAGCCCGGTAACGGACGACTCATCCAATACTTTCTCGTTTAATTTTGTACATCCTACTGTAAAGAAAATGATCCCTACTAATGCAAATCGTAATAATGAAGTATGTTTCATGTTTTTCTATTTAGAAAGTGATATTTAATCCGAAAAGGAATGATCTTGCCTTTGGATAACTTAGATAATCAATACCATAGCTCGAAATACCATTAATGGTTCTGTCGGTATTTACTTCCGGATCGTAACCATCATATTTGGTAAATACCAGCAAGTTTTGAGCGGTAACCGATAAGCGGATGGCTTGAACTATTTTGCCAACCCCTAATTTTTGTGGGTTAAATGAATAGCCAATTGCCAAGTTATTCAATCGCAAAAAGCCACCATCTTTTAAATAACGGGTACTAACAGGAGCCGCATTGCTAACCGATTCATTTGTTTCAGCAATGGCTGCCGGAGTTGTATTCACGCTTTTAGATAACTTGTTTTTGTAAAAATTAGAGTTGGCAGTATTGTCATAAATTTTATTGCCCGAAACACCATTGAAATTAATTACTGCATCAAATCCCTTATAAGCAATATTTCCGTAGAAGTTATACAATAGGTTAGGTAACGCCGTTCCAGCAGCTATTCTATCCTTATCTGTAACAATTCCGTCTCCATCAGTATCCCTATAGGTGCTCAAACCATTTGCGCCTATACCTGTATACTCTCTTAAGTAAAAAGTTCCGATTGGCTGATTGTTGATATATCCATTGATGGTAGCTGATGTTAATCCAGAACCGGAGGCAGAACCCGATGAAATTACTGAGTACGGAGAGTTGGTTACTTTGTTTCTAATGAAAGTAACATTACCCCCAACTCCATAAGTAAGGTTTCCACTACTTTTCAATTTATAATCTAATTCGATTTCCAATCCGCTATTGGTGATGTTCATGTTTTCTACATTCGTCCAGAAAGTACCGGCTGGCTGAATAGGGTCTGCCGGAATTACTTCCAACAAAATATTGTTAGATACTTTATTAAACCAGTCAATTGTACCGGTTAATCTATTTGAAAACAATCCGAAATCAATACCAATATCCGTTTGGGTAGACACCTCCCATTGAATATCAGGATTGGCTAATCTTGCATAAGTAATACCTGCGGGGAAGGTATTGGCTGGCGTTAATGGATAACTGGTAGTTGATCCTACAGTAGCTGTAAATAATGATTGTGTGATTTTTGAAGGAATTTCTTGGTTACCCGTTTTACCCCATCCTGCTCGTAGTTTTAAATTTGAGAAAGGACCATTTTTAAGAAAATCTTCTTCGTTTATTTTCCAGCCAAAAGAGAAGGAAGGAAAGAATCCATATTTATTGTTTGCTCCAAACTTAGACGAGCCATCCATACGAAAATTTGCTGTAGCTAAATATTTGTTTTTGTATGAATAGTTAATACGTGAAAAGAATGATTGTAACTCATTTTTTACCGCAAATCCGTTGGGTCTGTTGGTTGCCAGTGTAAGCTCTTGGCCAATGCCTGGATTATAAATAGGTTCTACCCCGCCAATAGGGAAACGATTGATGCTCCATCCGCGGCCTTGTACATTTATTTCTTGATATGAGAATCCCGCTAAAGCAGAAATCTTGTGCTCGTTTATGGCGAAATTATAGGTTAAATAGCTTTCCGCTAAGAAATTTCTGTTGATAGTATTATAGGTTTCTAATCTACCATCTCGTAATGGTACCGCATTGGCAAGTGATTGAAAATCTCTGGTTGCAGTTGAGTTATCGATTCCAAGGTTCACTTTAAAAATTAAATCTTTAGTGATCTTAAATGAGGGAGTAATATTGGCAATCACCCTATTAATATTAGTAATATCCTTATCTAACTCAAGCGTTAATAATGGATTATTGATATTCTGATATCCAGCAACTCTTCCATTTGCGTCGTAGGCAGGATACGTTGGATTATTAGAAATAGCATCCCCAATTAAACTTCCAATATTGGGTCTCAGATTCTTGGTAGCGTTGTAGCTTAAATTAGCGTCTATTACCAATCTATCATCAAAAAATTTCTGTGTGGCATTAAATCTTCCAGAGTATCTGTCTAAATCGTTTCCTTTAATAATTCCCTCTTGTTTTTGTAATCCAAATGAAGCATAATAAACCAGTTTATCTGCTCCCCCGCTCATGGAAATGTTGTGGTTTTGTGTGATGGCTGACCTTGTTATTAAGCTCTGCCAATCGGTATTTCCATTTTTGTCGTCTACCGGCACTCCCAACTTGGCTACTTCTCTTCTAAAGTCATCTGCTCCATAAACATCTAATTTATTGGTGATATTAGAAACGCCTACATTGGTATTCAATGTTAACGTTGAAGTACCTGCCTTACCTTTACGAGTGGTAATTAAAATTACACCATTAGCACCTCTGGCCCCATAAATAGCCGTGGCAGATGCGTCTTTCAACACATCTATAGATTCAATATCCTGCGGATTTAAAAAGTTTAATGGATCTCCGCCGCCAGTGCTTGAGTTGTCTAATGGTATTCCGTCTACCACAAATAAAGGGGTACTTCCGGTTCTAACTCCACCGGGTCCGCGAACGGTTATTGCCAGCGTAGCACCCGGCTCTCCGCTTGCCGATGTAACATTTACACCCGCTACCTTACCCTGTATTAATTGTTGTGGATTGTTAATAATGCCTCGGTTAAAGCTTTCTGCTTTCACGCTTTTTACAGCACCAGTAACATCTTTTTTGCTTTGTGATCCGTAACCCACTACAACCACTTGTGCTAAATCATTAACAGCAGTTTGTAATTGAATATTTATAGTACTCTTGGTGCCAACAAAAACTTCCTGTGTTGTGTACCCTAAATAACTAACAATTAAAATTGATTTATCATTAGCTACAGCAACCGAAAAATTTCCTTTTGCGTCTGTAATACTGCTAGATGTCGCACCCTTTACGGTAATACTTGCACCAGTAAGTGCATTACCAGTAGTTGCATCTGTAACCTTGCCATTTACTGTTCTGTCTGCTAAATTCGCAATGGCACTTTGAGCAAATAACAAAATAAATGAGGCAAAAATAATACTGTAAATAACTTGGCCACCTAAAAATTGAACTGAACATTTTTTCCGAACAATTAATTTTGTTATTTATTAATTATCGTTGGATATTTCTGAGGGCCTTTTACATAATACCATAATATTTTATTCATCATATCGTCTTGCCCGCCATCCACTTCATTAAATACTTCGTTTTGAGAAATTTCAGCATATTTCTTTTCAATACCCCTTAAGCTAGATAATGATTTGTTTTTTTCATCTAGTGGAACTCGATTAGGAACCGCCGTGTAACTACTGGTGTTTTTTACTTTTTGAAAGCAATCTGTCATTAGCCTGGAAGTTGCATCCATGGTATTCATGGGCGGAATGCCCAAAATTTGTTCAATGGTTCTTAACATAGAAACCTGATTGTAATTTGTATGCACCATTTTATTGGAAGTATAGGGACTAATTACCATGCCAACGGTTCTATAGGCCGAAACATGATCCCATCCGCCCTGAGAATCATCTTCAGTAACAAAAATTACTGTGGAATCCCAATATTTACTTTTAGAAATCATGTCAACAATTCTACCCAGTGCCAAATCATTATCTGCAACCATTGCAAAGGGGGTGGGGAAACCTGGAGAAGTTCCCGCTGTATGGTCATTGGGAAGCGAAAGCACCATTAAATTTGGTAAACTGTCTTTAGCAGCTAACTGATTCCATTCTTCAATAAAAATACTCGCTCTTTGCTGGTCACTAAACACCATATTATCACAATCTGGAAATGTGGGAGAGATAATAGGATATAAATTGTCGATAGTA
>JBIINW010000306.1:0-2586 GCA_044337245.1 Sediminibacterium sp.
TTATCAGGCGGTTACAAAAGATACTATTTTACTGGCAGCAGCTATGCAGGCTATCCAGGTAATGTATAATATGCAGGAAGCCATTACTAAAACCTGATTATGGAAAAAGAATTATTAGAACATAGCCTGGGTTTCAACCGCCGAAAATTTCTTTCGCGGATGAGCATCGGCCTGGGTAGTGCCGCATTAGGTTCATTACTGATTCCGGATTTATTTAGCAGCAGTTCTCCCGAAGAGGCTATAATGCAAGGCCTACCTCATTTTGCTCCTAAAGCTAAGCGAGTCATTTACCTATTTCAAAATGGTGCCCCCTCACAACTAGAAACCTTCGACTATAAGCCCCTGTTGAATAAAATGGTGGGACAAAACTTACCCGAATCCATTCGGAATGGCCAACGATTAACGGGCATGACGGCCAGCCAAACTACTTTTCCGCTGGTGGGTTCTTATTTTGGATTTAAACAATATGGAAATTCAGGTGCCTGGGTAAGTGATTTGTTTCCGCATATGTCTAAAATAGTGGATGATATCTGTATAGTAAAAACTATGCATACAGAAGCCATCAACCACGATCCGGCGCTTACTTTTTTTCAATCGGGCGCTCAGCAGGGAAACCGCCCCAGTATCGGATCCTGGGTGAGTTATGGCCTGGGTACCGAGAACAGTAATTTGCCGGCTTTTTGCGTGTTGTTATCCCGTGGTAAGGGGAATGGACAAGGGGTATATTCCAAATTATGGACCAATGGATTTCTAGATTCTGTGCACCAGGGTGTTCAATTTAGTAGCGGCGAAAATCCAATTCTCTATTTGCAAGATCCTGATGGAATGGATAGAAATACCCGCAGAAAAATGGTTGATCAGATTGCGGCATTGAATGAGATGGAGCTGAAAAATTTTGGCGATCCCGAAACGGCAGCAAAAATCAGTCAATACGAAATGGCCTATCGCATGCAAACGGCCGTACCCGAAATTATGGATACCTCGCGCGAGTCGGAAGATATTATCAAATTATATGGCGCCGATTGTTTGGTGCCCGGTACCTATGCAGCCAATTGTTTACTGGCTCGTAAATTGTCGGAAAGTGGTGTACGTTTTGTGCAATTGTATCATCAGGGTTGGGATCAGCATGGAAATTTACCCAATGAAATGAAAGGTCAAGCGATGGATGTAGATCGCCCTTCGGCAGCTTTGATTACCGATTTAAAACAAAGGGGCTTGTTAGATGAAACCCTGGTAATCTGGGGCGGCGAATTTGGAAGAACCAATTATTGTCAGGGCAAAATAGCTCCCGAAAATTATGGTCGCGACCATCATCCCCGTTGTTTTAGTATTTGGATGGCAGGTGGCGGTATTCGGCCAGGTATGGTGTATGGTGAAACGGATGAGCTGGGGTATAATATTGTACAAAATCCAGTGCACGTGCACGATTTTCAGGCAACCGTATTGCACCAGATGGGGTTGGATCACGAAAAACTGACGTATAAATTTCAGGGCAGACGATATCGGTTAACCGATTTGTATGGGTCGGTGGTAAAGGATATTATCGCCTGATAAGGATAGATGATTTATGTAACGCCCTGAAAATTAGGGCAACTATTTTTCTTTCATGAAGCGATTTTTTTCTGTTATTCATATATTAACCTGGGCAGGAGCCGGCTTCCTGATTTTTCTGTTATTTTTTCACAGCCGGATTTCTTTACCAGTTCTGCTTCAATTGGCCGGCAGGCTGCATCCGGTAGGCTTGCATTTTCCACTGGTATTGCTCTTATTGGTAATGGTGTGTGATGTATTGCCAGCAGCTGCTAAACCTCCGGAAATATTTTTACAAGGCTTGCGAAGTATTGCCATGTTTTCTGCGGTGCTAACCGCCATCTTGGGCATGTTGCTGTATATCGAACAGTCGGTGGAGGGTGATGCAGTTCAGTACCATAAATGGCTGGGTGTGATACTCGCATTGTTGAGTTGCGCTTATTGTGGCGCGCATGCTTATTTGCAAACACGTATTCCCTTATTTAGGATATTGAGTGCGGCATTACTGGGTTTAATAGTAATAACCGCACACTTTGGAGCAACCATAACCCATGGCGAAAATTTTTTAACGGGGCCATTGCAAAAAAACGAGATAGCAATCATTGATACCAATAAACTTACCGCTTGGGAAGCCGTTTATCCGATTCTAAAAACCCGTTGTGGAGATTGTCATATAGGTTCGGTACAAAAAGGCGGATTGAGTATGAACGACAGCGCCGCAATTATGAAGGGCGGTAAAGAGGGTAAATGCATCGTGGCGGGGGATAGTAGTAATAGTCAACTGATTCATCGATTGTTACTGCCGTTGAGTGATAAAAAGCATATGCCGGAAGCCGATAAACCTCAGCCCACTCCGGCAGAAATCAAGCTATTAGTTGGCTGGATAAAAGCTGGAGCGCCTTTTTCACAGTTGGTTATTCATCGGCCGGAAAGCGATCTTTTTCGGCAACTGGCTATGGCAAGCAGTAAAGGGAATATGGTAGCTACAGCGCGCATCTATCCGTTTGCTGCTGCGGATGCAGGGGAAGTAAAAAAGCTTTCGGATAATTATCGGGT
>JBIINW010000307.1:0-2573 GCA_044337245.1 Sediminibacterium sp.
AATATTTACCGGCAAATAAACAACCGGTATTCTATCAGGTTGATATTACCCAAATTTCACTATTCGCAAGACCTGCTCAATAGCCTACTTTCATTGTTACGGCTTTAGGGGATTGTGAAAGAATAAGGCTGCATCCATTACTATTTTTGGCATACCAAATGGCTGATAACTTACACTTAAATCATTCCCTCCCCCACTATCAAAGTATACTACTTTAAAGCGGTGAAATCCTTTCTCTAAAATACACCTGCCTACTTTTTCTTCTGATCCATGATTACCATCGTTATTAACTATCTCTTGGTCATCAATAAACAAAATACTTCCATCATCGCTCTTGGTAAAAAACTGATACCCGCCCGTTTTTTCTACTTGGATATACCCCTCAAACATCAATCCATATTTATCCTTTCGCAGTTTAACCGATTCATTCGGAACTGCTGCAATACCTTTTTGTTTGGGGGATGAAGTAATAACCACATTCATATCCATTACATCCGCTTCAAAATATTGATACGCCAACCCAGGCTTAAGGGTGGCCGGCGCTTTCACAGCTTTTAGCTGGGTTAATCCACTAACCGAAGCCACGGCAGTATCACCCGGTAATTTATCGGATGCAGAAACTGCAAATGCTTTTATAGTGCCATCTCCCTTTACCGTAAAAGGCTTATCATACACAATGGGCTGCGAATTATTATTCAGCATATACCCCAAAGAGAGTCCGGGTTTAGGAGAACGGAGTGTTACCAATGCGCCCGACAGGTCGGGCTGGTATTGAATTTCGATAGTTGGTTTGGGTTGAAAAGCCCCAAAGCCAGCTATTTTAATTACATACGCCGATGAAGTGTTGAATCGTGCCGGATCGAAAGGAGGCAATTGCAGCACCACATCATTCCCTCGTATTTCTGCTGGCAACGAAGCGCCTGTTGCCAATAAAGTGATTTTGTTGAGGGGCACATTGGGGCCCAGATTTTTTAGTATTACTTTTCCATCAGAAGGATACCGAGGCAGGATGGCATACAACTGATTACTGGCTGCACGATAGGTATAAAAAACCTCTTTAACCGCATAGCCAGGAGTTGGCTGCACGGTTAACTTAATCATAATATCTTCTCCCTTTTTAGCTTTGTAATCGCGCTTACCCTCGCTCCATTGACTAGCATACTTCCAACGCGAAGTGCCATAGATTGCTTCTCCATTTTTAGCAAGCCACTGTCCGATATCTAATAAACGCTCCTGCATAATGGGTGGAATTTTTCCATGTTCATCGGGACCAATATCGAGTAAAAAATTACCGCCTCTACTTACCTTATCTATGAGGTGGTAAATGAGGGATTGAGATGAGTTATAATCCCAAGCATCTTCTTCCCGGTTATAGCCATAGGAATGTCCCATACCGCGACTCTCCTCCCAGGCATGTTGCTCAAAGTCGAGATCCGGTTGATACTCGGGTGTAAATACCGCTCCATGTTTAAATCGAATCCCACTTCCCCAACGGTCGTAGGTTACTACTTTTTCTTTCACCGGACTTTCGTTGTACAACCAACTTAAAAATTCTTTCGATTTCCAGGTTTCCTCGCTTGCATCCCAATCTCCATCCGTCCAGAATACATCGGGCTGATAATTATTGATGAGCTCTTTCATTTGGGGCCACATGTGTTCGGAAACATATTTATTGCGGTCCGTTTTCCAAAGTGGATTAAACCATTCATACAAAGAGTAATACATACCTGCCCGAACCGAAGTTTTTCGAACCGCACGAAATAATTCACCCAACAAATCTCTGCGGGGTCCGGTAACCAGTGAATTCCAGCCAAATCCCCAAGTACGGCTGGCTTCATTGCTGGGCCAGAGTGCATAGCCATCGTGGTGTTTAGAAGTTAACACAATGTATTTGGCACCGGATTGCTCAAATAATTTCGCCCATTCGTCGGGCTGATATAATTCTGCCTTAAACTGATCGGCCAATTGGTAATAGGTAAGATTGCCGAATTTTTTTCGGTGATATTCTTTTTTGGCACTATCGCCCGTTTCAAGCCCCTGCTGATACCATTCGGCATACCCTCCTTTGGTGGTATATCCCGGAACTGCATACACGCCCCAATGGATAAAAATCCCAAATTTTGCATCCGAAAACCAATTGGGAACCGGCCGGGTATCCAGTGATTCCCAGGAGGGTAAATAGGGCTGGGCTGGCAAGAGCCGACTAACAAACAGCGCAAATAGTAACAAGCAATATTTCATAATAAAAAATTATGGTTGAAATTAAGAAAAAGCCCCGACAAAAAGCGGAAACCCAATAGGGGGAACGGGGAGTTTGTTCACTGAAACTGAGAACGATTATCATCCGATAGCCGTACCTTTGCAGCCGAAATCATCCTTTTAAAATAATCTCCATGGAATATCGCATTGAAAAAGACACGATGGGCCAGGTTAATGTACCGGCTCACGTTTACTGGGGCGCTCAAACGCAAAGAAGTATCGACAACTTTAGAATAGCGCAAGACATCAACCGCATGCCCAAAGAAATTATTGAGGCATTTGCTTATTTAAAAAAAGCAGCTGCCCTAACCAAT
>JBIINW010000308.1:0-2568 GCA_044337245.1 Sediminibacterium sp.
CGGTATGATAGGCCTTCAGTGGTGCCCCAAAAAACAGGGTAGCCTGCCGTTCAAATTCTGCTGGCGAATCAGTAGTATAAAATTGCAGGTCACCTGATTGGGTACATAACTGATTGATTTCGGGATGACGCGCAAGATATTGGGCCAGGCTTTTGGCCACAATTTCCCCCTGGGTTACCACCCTAATTTGTGAAGGCAGCAGCTGTTCAATTTTTTTCAGCAGCAAAGGATAGTGAGTACAGGCTAACAATAGGGTATCGATGTTGGGAGATTGGGCCAATATCTGCTGCAAATGTTTTTGTACAAAGTAGTCGGCACCGGGCTGGTCGGCTTCTCCGTTTTCAATCAGGGGAACCCACATAGGGCAGGCTTCCTGATATACCTGGCAGTTCGGGAAAAAATGATGAATCTCTATTGGATAGCTATTGCTGGTAACAGTACCAGAAGTGCCTAAAATGCCAACTGAGCCGGTTTTGGTAAGGTTGCCAATCACTTCTGTGGTAGGCCGGATAACCCCCAGCACTCTTTTGGCGGGATCGATGGAGGGTAGGTCGCGCTGTTGTATTGTTCGCAGGGCTTTTGCGGAAGCTGTATTACAAGCCAGCACCACCAACTCGCAACCCTGATAAAAAAACCAGCGAACGGCTTCCAGTGTATATTGATATACGGTTTCGAAAGAGCGGGATCCATAAGGAGCCCGGGCATTATCGCCTACATACATAAAATCATGCGTTGGCAATTCTTTCACCAGCTCTTTTAATATGGTAAGTCCTCCATAACCACTATCAAAAACTCCGATGGGCTTAGTGCTATTCATACCTAAAATTAAGAACCCCTTCGTTAGGAAGGGGCTCTTTTAAAAAATATCGTGCAAAATAAAAATTATGCTTTGGGCTTGGGAGCGGCAGCGGGTGCTTTAGGGGCAGCAGCAGGCGCAGCATAAGGCAATCCAGTTCCTCCAGCTGCTTTCCAGGCGTCTTCAGCTTCCTTGGGTAGTGGTAATTTTAATTTGATGGCTACCCGTATAGCCAGATTGTCTAACAAGGGAGGGTTTACATAAGGAGACAGAGCATCACTTTTCAACACGAGGGTATACTTTTGTTCTGCAATCACTTCGTTGAGGGCAGAAAGAATTTTAACCCGAAAAGGCTGCAATAGTTGTTCCTGCTTTTGACCTAAGGCCTCTTGAGAATACTGTTGCCAATACACCAGCTTCTGGCGGTTTTTATTCAAATCACTCAAGGCCATTTCTCTAATTTTGGGTGACATGATAGCAGAATCTTTTTTAAAGCTACTGTCTTGGCTTACAAATGTCTTGTAGGTATAATCGTACTCATCTTTAAGTGAATCCTGTTGAAAGGATTCAATTTGCTGAGAAACCTTATCAATTCCCGGCATCAGACCCAACACCTGCTGTTCGTCGAAATATCCGATTTTAACCGGCTGCTGTGCAGAGGCACTGTTGGCAGAAAATAAGATGGCGGAGGTAGCCATCCATACAAAAAGTAACTTCTTCATTTGAATGTTTATTATAGTTATAGATGATCGATTGGAAAGCGGCTTATTTTATCCCCAACTCCTTCAGCACTTCTTCGCTTTTGTCGAGTTTAGGGTCGGCAAATATAATGGTTATTCCTTCACTTTTATCCAGTACAAAGTCATAAGATTTGGCTACCGCCAGTTTCTGGATTGCGTTGTATAGCTTATCCTGGATAGGTTTTACCAGTCGTTGGCGCTCTTTAAACAGGTCGCCTTCGTATCCAAAACGCTTTTTTTGCAGTTCCCGGAGTTCTTTTTCCCGAACAAACAGCTCGTCTTCGCGCTTCTTTTTCAGCTCTTCAGAAAGCATAAACTGCTCTGCTTCGAAGTTTTTGTACATTTTGTCGAGAATTCCCTGTTTGTCGTCGATTTCTTTTTGCCACTGCTCACCAATTAGCTGCAGTTTTTTGTCGGCTTCCCGGTATTCGGGAATTTTACTCAATATGTACTTGGTGTCGATTACAGCATAGCGCTGGGCCTGAACGGTGAATGCAAAAGCGCTCACTAGTAAGGAAAGAAGGAGAATTTTTTTCATATACATGTTTTTAGGTGTTGGAAATCGGGCAGCTTACACTCCAGATGCTAAATCTATTCAGGTTCAAATCCAAGCATAAATGTAAACCTGGCGGCATCTTTCAGTGCTCCTCCCGAGGTTATCCTATCCAATCCTATGCCATAATCGAATCCGAGTAGACCAAACATGGGCAAAAAGAAGCGCATACCCACTCCCACCGACCTTCTGAGGCGGAAAGGATTATATTCTTTCATAGAATACCAACCATTGGCGGCCTCAAAAAATCCAAGGGCATAAATGGTACTGCTTGGGTTAAGGCTCAGCGGGTACCGAAGCTCCATGGTGTATTTATTGAAAATGGTAAAATACTGGGTAGCGAATTGTCTGTCGGGGTTAATTGTGGGGTTAGAATTGTCGTACACCGGATATCCGCGATGGGCAATGATATCAAACCCTAAAAGGGCAAACTGGTTGCTTAAACCGGCATCCCCCACTTGAAAACGCTCAAAAGGAGA
>JBIINW010000103.1:0-9465 GCA_044337245.1 Sediminibacterium sp.
AAGCTTACAGGAAGGTAAATTTTTGATTGTAAGAGGACTAGCTGAGAGATATAACATGGCTTTGTTGAATGGTGTACCATTAAGTAGCACAGAACCCGACAGAAAAGCCTTTTCTTTCGATTTGATTCCGGCAAACATGATTGATAATATTGTTATCAATAAAGCTTTCGTACCCGAACTGCCAGGTGAGTGGGCTGGCGGATTGATTCAAGTAAATACACGGGATATCCCTACTAAAAATTTCTTTAATATTCAGATTGGTACTGGTTTTAATACACAAACTATCTCCAATCCCTTCCAAGTTTATCAGGGGGGTAAGCTAGATTTTCTGGGTATTGAAGATGGAACTCGTGCTTTACCTAATTCTTACACCACTAAATCTCAATTTGATGCATTAAGTCCTCAGGCTAAAACTGAAATGGGCAAACAATTTGAGAATGTGTGGAATCCAACCATTCAAAACGGAATCAATCAGGTAAACAGTCAAATGCAGGTTTCAGGTGGCTTCACCAGCTCGAAGGGTACCCGAAAATTGGGAGGGATTTTCGGAATAACGTATAATCGAACTGCCCGCCTATTAAAAGCTACCAATAGTGGTTTTAATTTTATTGGTAACGGAACTTTTACGCCAGATTTTGACTTTGCTGATGATCGATTTAGTAATGATATTTTGTTGGGTGCCTTGGGTAATCTCACTTACCAAATAGATAACTTTAATAAAATTTCTCTCAAGTCTATCTTTAACATTAATACCTCCGATTATACAACTCTGCGAACTGGTATTGAAGGTAATGGGAATACATTATTCGATAGTGCCCGTGGATACGAATTCGGTTTTCGTCAGAATACTTTTTGGAACACACAGCTCTCCGGTGAGCACCAGATTCTGCCGAATAATAAGTTGAAACTTAAATGGAATGGTTCTTTTACCTTATTGGATGGGTATATTCCTGATCAGAGAAGACTTTATTATCTAAAAAATAATTCATCCGCTTCCAACCCTTATGTAGCATTGTTGTCTAATGTATTGTCTCAGAAAAGTGGTAACCGATTTTATCAAAATCTGAATGACTATATATATAGTGGAGGTGCAGATTTGGCATATTCTTTTGATGCTTTTGGCAGTAAGCAAACCCTGAAGGGAGGTTATATGTTGCAAATTAAGGATCGTCTTTTTGATGCCAAACCATTCTCCATTTACTTACCAAGGGATAATCCTGCTCTCCGATTATTATCTCCGGATAAGATTTTTGCTCCTTCAAATTTCGGCGATGGCTCAGTTTCCAGCACCAGCCTTGCTTTTGATGCGATTAAAGGAAATCTATATCGCTACCTTGCCAATACCATTTTAAATGCCGGATATATACAGTTCGACAACCAGTTTGGCAACAAGCTTCGGGTAATCTGGGGAGTTAGAATGGAGGATTATGATCAGTTAGTGGGTAGTGTTAAAACTTCAGATCCGCGTTATAATTATAGTAGGGTTCGAGATTGGTTACCCGGCTTAAATGCAACGTATAAAGTGAACAACTTAACCAATCTTCGATTTTCTGCTTCACAAACAGTGGTTCGCCCCGAGTTTCGTGAACTGGCCAACTTTCAGTATTACGATTTCGAGCTAAATGCTGCCGTGCAAGGTAACCCATTATTGCAGAGAACAAAAGTTACCAATTTAGATTTCCGATATGAGCTTTACCCTGCAGCAGGGGAAGTATTTACCGCAGGGGTATTTTATAAGTACTTTGATAAGCCTATTGAAATGGTATACAATTTTGTAACGGGAGGGGCTAGTAGCTTTAATTTTGCCAATCCTGATTATGCAACCGCTTTCGGTGTTGAACTTGAATTTAGAAAGAAATTAGATTTTTCAGCTGCATTAAAGAATTTTACCATCCAGGCTAACGGTTCTTATATATATAGCCGTGTAGAAGATGCAAACCTTTCTTTAGACAGACCTTTACAGGGTCAATCACCCTATTTGGTGAATGCGTCTATTTTGTACGACCATGAAAAATCAGGTTTTTCTGCCACTCTTTTATATAACCAGATTGGGCGTCGCGTTACTTTCGTAGGTAGCCAAGATCAACCAGATATTTATGAATCTACTCGTCCGGTATTTGATTTTCAAGTGACCAAAAAACTCGCCGGCAATAAGGCTGAATTCCGCTTAAACATTCAGGATATCCTCAACAGGAGATTGTACTTCTATCAAAATCCGGATGGTAACACCCGGCTCAATAAAAGTACCGATCCTTTTCGCTTAAGTCGTCAGTTTGGTACGAACATTAGCTTGGTATTTGGGTACAATTTCTAATAATTATATATAAACATTGATCAATCCCTGATAAAACAATCAACATGAAAAAGTCGCTCACCATTTTAGCTGCTGTAACAATGCTGGCAGTTAGTTCCTGCAGAAAAATAGAGATGGATGGAGGTACAACAACAGTTGTTCCGGGTCCTCCGCCTTCCCCAACGGGTCAAACCATTACGCTAAAGGGCCGTATTGATAGAGATACCGTGCTAAAGGCTGGTAATAATTATATTCTATCCGGTATAGTATATATGGTAAATAATAAAACCATGAAAGTTGAACCGGGAGTAACCATTAAGGGAGACTACCTTGGAAACAACGTGGCTGCCTTGGTAATTACCCGGGGTTCTAAATTAGTGGCAGATGCTACTCAGGACAATCCCATTGTATTTACTTCAAATTCACCGGTACCTCGTTCTGGAGATTGGGGCGGCATTGTAATTTGCGGAAAAGCTAGTGTGAATTCTACATTCTCCGGATCTATTCCTGGTGTTACCACCGGCGCAGGAACTTATCAGGTTGAGGGTGGTGTTGATAATTCATTTGGAGACGGGATTGCCGGCGGCGGTGCTTCCCCTGATGATAATGATAGTTCTGGCGTTTTGCGTTACGTGCGAATTGAATATGCAGGATATGCTTATCAGCCTGATAAAGAAATCAATAGCCTTACTATGGCTGCTGTTGGAAGAAAAACTGTTATCGATTATGTGCAGGTTACCTATGCTAAAGATGATGCATTTGAGTGGTTTGGTGGAACGGTTAATTGTGCTCACCTGATTGCTTACAAAACGCAGGATGATGATTTTGATGCGGATAATGGATTTAGTGGAAATGTACAGTTCGGTATCGTTTTACGTGATTCTACTATTGCTGATATTTCTAGAAGTGAAGCTTTTGAGTGTGACAATGATCCAAACGGCTCTACTACTACGCCGCAAACTCGCGCAGTTTTTAGTAATATCACCGCAATCGGACCAAGAGCCACATTAAATAATGTAGGAAATAGCCTGTATTTATCTGCAGCGCACCTTCGCAGAAATGTGGGAGTAAGTATATTTAACTCAGTATTTTTAGGATGGTCGCAGGGTTTGTTGATAGACTCCAGAAACGGCAGAGCCATGGAGAATAATATTATAGACAGTACTACTCGTTTTAAAAACAACACCATTGCTGGTTGTGGTCCTGTTAGCGGAACCGATATTACTTCTTATGGTTTTATCGCCTCTTCTGCTAATGCATTAGCATGGAATAGAGATTCTGTGGTTAATCGTTTTTCTAACCCAGCTTTTGGTAATACCGTTTTAGTTAATGTTTCTGATGCACGAATGATTGCTCCCTTTAATTACACTGCTCCTGATTTCCTTCCCTTCGGCGGTAGTAATGGATATCAGCCCATTTTAACCGGTGCTAGATTTACAGATCCAAAATTAGCCGGTATGCAGGTAGTTACTTTCCGCGGTGCTTGTGATGCTGCTGGTGTAGCTGCCAACTGGTGGAGAGGTTGGACACGTTTTATCAACCAATAATTCAACTTTTATAAATAAGAAAGTCCTTATCAGCAATGGTAAGGACTTTTTTTTTACCAGTTATTCATCTGCTCTGGAACAATTCTTTCAGGTTTTTCAAGTGGTTTGTTTTCCCAATTCGGCTCATACTTTACAAACCAACTGAGCCAAAGACTTCTGGAGAGGCGCATTAATAAGGGCTGAATGGCAAACAATAATACGAAAGCCGTTCCCATCCAATAAAATATCCTATTATCGTCGATAGAGAAAGTCATACCAATTAAAACTTTCCAGGCCACGAATGTAGAAACCAGAAAGGCGATGCTAAGGGCATAGCTTACATAGCCGGTACCATAGTAAAATCCTACTTCAATTTCAGTGGGTTGCTTACAAACCGGACAATGCTCGTGCATGTCGGTTACATGACCTTTAAATTGATAGGCATTGCTGTTAACAAACAAATTTCCTTGTCGGCAGCGGGGGCATTTGTTTTGAAGCGTGGAAAGCAAATAATTCTTGGCTTCAACTATCGGATGAGCCCTTTCAATTGAGGTATTCATTTTGCAAAGATACTCCATTGCAAAAGTAATTCAGGAAACTAATGAACACCAGTTGCCTGGTAAGGTAAATGGGCAAATCATTAATAAAAGAATTTCTGCTGTCAGCAGGTCTTTGCCCCTTATTCTATTACCTTTTCCATTTTCATGCTTCTGGAACCTTTCAGTAAGATTTGGGCTTTTTGCGGATTTTTTGAGCTAAGCCAGGCTTTTGCCTGCGTTGAATCGGTGAAATAATGGTAAGGGTGCGATAAATTACTAAAATCACCCCCTACCAATACCACTTCTTCCCAGGGATATTGCTGAATTAGGTTAAGTAATGCTTGATGTTCTGCAACACTGGTTTCTCCCAATTCCATCATAGCTCCCAGCATGAGTATTTTTGCAGATCCTGGGAGCTGGGCAAAGTTTTCGATGGCTACCTTCATACTGGAGGGGTTGGCATTGTAGGCGTCTAATATCACCTGATTTGTACCCCAATTGATCCATTGGGAGCGACTATTCGAGGGGGTATAGCTTTCGATGGCCGATTGAATTTTATCGGATGGAACCCCAAAATGGTTTCCGATGGCAACAGCACATAGTACATTGGGCAAATTATAGCTTCCCACCAGTTGCGTTTGAACAGAAAGTTCAAGGCCGCCAGTAATGCCCACTTTTAAAAAAGGCATACTGTTTTCAATGCTTCCCCGAATTATGCCCGAAGTAGTACCATACCAAATTATGTTTGGCACCTGCTGAGCTAGCCTGTGCAGGTAATCGTAATCGGCAAAGGCAAAAGCGGTTCCATGATGGCCACTTAAAAACTGAAAAAGTTCTCCCTTGCCTTTGCGTACCCCTTCCTCCCCCCCAAATCCTTCTAAATGGGCTTTGCCACAATTGGTAATAATTCCATGGCTGGGCTTAACGTATTGGCAATATCCCTCAATTTCATGCTGATGATTGGCGCCCATTTCGATTACAGCCATTTGGGCATCTTTTTGCACCTGTAGCAGCGTGAGCGGTATTCCAATATGGTTATTGAGATTGCCCTGGGTGGTGTAGGTTTTATAATGAGCCGATAAAACGGCTGCAACCAGCTCTTTAGTAGTGGTTTTGCCATTACTCCCTGTTATCGCAATAAAGGGGATAGTGAATTGGTCTCTATGATGGCCTGCTAATTGCTGAAGAGTAGTTAACACATTTTCTACCCGGATAATTCGATGGTTATCTGCGGCTATGTTCTCATCTACAATGGCATAGGCAGCCCCCATTTCCAGCGCCTGCAGGGCAAACTGGTTTCCATTGAAGTTGGGTCCCCGAAGGGCAAAAAACAAATCTCCGGATGAAAGCTTCCGACTATCTGTTTGTATTTGCGGATGATTGCAATAAATACTATAGAGTTCCTCTATATTCATACTGCAAAATAATCAATAAAAAATCCGCTACTGGGTGGGTAGCGGATTTTTTATTAGTAATTAAAAAATTTTATCGCTTATTTCTTCTGGTAGGGAAAAACAAACCCGATTTAGATTTGGAGGAAGTAGTTTCTGGAGAACCGAAATGCGACATGGCACAACGGAACCCAATGGTATTGTTGCTCTCATTTTCATCCAGATAGCGACGAGTACCCGGACTTAACCAATAGGGACGGTCGTTCCAGCTTCCTCCCTTGTAAACCCGTGAATTGTCGGAAATCAGTGTGGTAATCCCAAAATTATACTGGGCTGAGCTCGAAGAATCACCATCTAAATAATTTAGCGCATAAGCTTTTTGATAGTTCAGGCGGTTTTTAACTTCGTCGTTGGTTTGTGGTATGGTTTTAATACGTCCCTTATCATCTCTTAAGTTTCCTTGACCGGCAGACATATCAGTTTTCGAAAAAATATTTCCTCTAAAGGGGTTCAAATCATCATCCGTGGCTGAATTTAGCATAGGGCGATATACGTCCTGCACCCACTCATTAACATTGCCACTCATATTATACAATCCAAAGCCATTTGGGTAGTAGGAATCTACTTCTGCTGTGTAGGCGGCATTATCGTTTAAGCCCCCGGCAACTCCCATATTATCTCCGGCACCTCTTTTAAAGTTCGCCAGAAACTGACCTTGTAATTTCCCTTTTTGAGTGTAGCGGAGGTTATCGTAGCCCTCGTTCTTCCAGGCATACACTTGTTTATTGGCAATAATTTCCTCCCCACGATTGGCAGATCCTTTCATTTTTCTTTGGGGATTTTGCATCATATAGCCATAAGCGGCATATTCCCATTCAGCTTCTGTTGGTAGGCGATAATCGCCGTACAAGATGCCATCTTCTACCTTAATGGTAGTTCTCGGGCGACCCTGTGCATCTTTCAGCGGATTGCTTTTAGAGGTAACCTGCTTGCCAGGGGTAGCCTGGTATTCGCCCATCAGATAGGCTTTTGTATTAAAATTATCCGATCCAGCTCCATTCAATTCCTTTTTAATCTGAGTTTTTGCATCCAGGAAGCCGGCCTTAATAGCAGTAACTTCATTAACCCGGTCGGTGCGCCAGATACAAAAATCGTTGGCTTGCTTCCAAGTGATACCTACCACCGGATAGTAATTAAAAGCGGGGTGACGGAAATAATATTCCACCATCGGCTCGTTGAAACTTAATTCCGATCTCCAAACATTGGTATCTGGATAGGCGGCAGCAACAATGGTATCCATACCGGCTGTTCCAAATACATTCTCCAGCCAGTAGAGGTATTCACGATAATGCACATTCGCAACCTCCGTTTTATCAATAAAAAAGGAGTTAACCGTAACTCTTCTGGGGGCATTGTTCCAGTCTGCCATCACATCTTCCTGAGTGGCACCCATGGTAAAAGTACCTCCCTGCACAAAAACGAGTCCTGGCGCCGTTTTTACATCCTTGGGTTTCATTACGCTAAAATTGCCCTGGGTTTTGTCGTTATAGTTCCATCCGGTTACAGCCGATTTTTCGGGTTTTTTCGAAAAAATGCTACAGGAGGATATCGTGCCCATAATTGCAACTAAACAGGCAGCATTACCAAGGAAAGAAAGTAGTTTCATGATGCTAAAATTGATGGTAAATGTAGTTTTCACGAATTGGATTGTTACAAACCAATGCGAATATATAAGTTTTACAGGTGGTAGATTCCGTTTAGGGCCCTTGACTTTGTTAGCAAAAACCTAATTTTAACTCTGTTAACAATTAACGCTGTTCCGGGGGGCATTATTATCAGTAACCGATTTATTGTATGATTTACAGGATGATTTTGGTTATTATGGTGGGTACTTTACTAGCATCCACTAACCTATTTGGGCAGCGGGTGTATGCTTCACATTCGGTATTGGCAACCGGAAATTGGACTCAACTGGCGGTTACCCGCGAAGGGGTGTTTAAAGTAACGGCTGCTGCTTTGGCACAGGCTGGCATTTCATCCGGAAATCTCTCGAGTAATTCAATTCGTTTATTTGGAAATGGAGGGGCAATGCTTCCCGAAAATAACCGGGAATCCCGAGCAGATGATTTAATAGAAAATGCCCTGGAAATGGTGGATGGGGGGGATGGCATTTTTAATGGCACAGATTATTTTCTCTTTTACGCCTCGGGGCCTCATCCATGGATCAGAGATACCCTTACCGGATTATGGCGGCACCAAACCAACCTCTATTCTGATACAGCTTATTACTACCTAACCATTGGTGGAAATGGAAGAAGGATATCCCTTCAAACTGCACAATCGGCTGCTACGGTAACCGTTCGGGAAATGGACGACCGATTTTATCAGGAGCTTGAATTAGAAAATGTATTGTTTAGCGGAAAAAACTGGCTCGGAACTAAATTAGGAGCACAACCCGGACAATCACTTTCTACAACCCTAGCTATCCCTTTTACTTTACTAAATACCCAGCAACCGGTTACCCTCATCAGTCAATTGGCAGCCCGTTCGGTGGGCGCTCCCACTACTTTTCGGTTGCTGCAACAAAGTTTGGCAGTTCAGGAAACGAGTTTACCTGCGGTGAGCGGACAATTTTTAGAAACCTATGCAACCCAAAGTAAACAGCAATCCCGGTTTTTGCCGGCAGCTGCGGGCAATCTGTCGATACAAATACAAATGGCTTCTATCAATCCTGCAGCTATTGGATGGATAGATTGGATTGAAGTTTTTGCCCGCAGGCAGCTGGCATTTGTTGGCAGTGGAACTTTATTTTTTAGAGACACTCGTTCGGTAAGTTCTGGTGCTACAGCCGCCTTCGAAATTCAGCAGGTTCCAACTGGGGGTGGGGCATTTGTTTGGGATATAACGAATCCATTCAACCCGATTAAAATGAATACCACGCAGTCGGGTAATCTTATGCAATGGGTGAATGGGGCATCCACCTTACGAGAGTATGCTGCGGGAATAATAAGTGCTTTGCCAGAGCCTATTTTATTGGGGAAAGTTGCTAATCAAGATTTACACAATAGTTCGCCCGTGCGGATGTTGGTAATTACGCAGGCAGGTTTATTTTCGGAAGCAACCCGGTTGGCAGAATACCATCGGGTAAGGGATGGAATTACAGCAACTGTAGTAACTACCCAACAGATTTATCATGAATTTTCTGGTGGCAATCCCGACCCAACTGCCATAAGGGATTTTGTAAAAATGTATTACGATAAAGCCAGCAATACCGGCAGCCTTCGCCCAGAATACCTGTTGCTATTGGGTGCTGGCAGTTATGATTACAAGCGTAAAAAAATTCAGGAAGGAAATTTAGTGCCGGTATACGAAAGTCCGGAATCCTTGGATCCCCTGAGAACCTATACTTCGGATGACTTTTTTGGTTTGCTAGATGATGGGGAAGATTTTAGTGCCATGCGTGCGAGCGATGGACTGGATATAGCCATTGGTCGTTTGCCGGTTGTAAATTTAGCAGAAGCTAACAGGGTAGTAAACAAAATCATTCGCTATCAGCAACCCGCATCGCAGGGATCGTGGCGGATGCAAACAATGTTTATTGCAGATGATCGGGATAATAATTTGCATTTCAATGATGCACAACAAATAACGGCGAGTACTTTTCAAACCAACCCTTTGCTGAATATTCAGAAAGTATATTTAGATGCTTTTCCAAT
>JBIINW010000309.1:0-2564 GCA_044337245.1 Sediminibacterium sp.
AGGCAACAGCTGAAGTTTATCCACCAACTGTTTGATTGTATTTTCCATAACTTGTAAGTTAATGTAAATCGGGTTTCCTAAAAAAAAGTGCCGTATATTGAGTATTATTTTTAGCCAATGAAAAAGATTTATCTGCTTAGTTTTTTGTGTGTGATGATATGCATCTCCTGCAAAAGAATACCTGCTGCTTCTGCTACTTCAAGCATTACCCTCCAAACCGGTGCCGAACAAACCCAACTCTATCTACCCTACCTCAGTGGTAAGCGGGTAGCCTTATTGGCGAATCAAACAACTATCATTGGACCTTCGCACCTAGTTGACTCACTCCGAAAACTAGGAGTAAATATTGTAAAGGTATTTGGACCCGAACATGGCTTTAGGGGCAATGCCAGTGCCGGAGCCAAAGTGGCGGATGAAGTAGATTCGGCAACCGGTATACCCCTCATCTCGCTATATGGCGGCAAATCCAAACCCAGTAAAGAAGACCTGGCAGATGTTGATATTATGATCTACGATTTACAAGATGTGGGCTGCCGTTTTTACACCAATATCAATGCCCTAGCCCGTTTAATGGAAGCTTGTGCAGAGAATAATAAAGAACTGCTGATCCTTGATCGACCCAATCCGAACGGCTATTTTGTAGATGGCCCCATACTTGATATGAAATATAAATCCGGTATCGGCATGTTTCCCATCCCCATCACACACGGACTCACCATTGGTGAATTTGCGGGGATGTTGAATGGAGAAGGCTGGCTAGCGAACGGCGTAACCTGTAAAATAAAAGTGATACCGGTTGCCAACTACAATCATTCGATGCAATACACCCTTCCGGTTAAACCTTCACCCAATTTGAATAGTCAGCAATCCATTATTTTATATCCCTCTCTCTGCCTTTTCGAAGGTACCATCCTGAGTCAGGGCAGGGGAACCTATTTTCCGTTTACCATATTGGGTAGTCCCCTACTCGAAGGTAAATATCCTTTTTCGTTTACGCCTGTTGGCATCAAAGGTATGGCCGAAACGCCCCTACACATGAACAAGACCTGCTATGGTTTAGATTTGAGAACCGCAAATCCAAGGGATGTGATTAAAAAGAAAAAGATCAATCTACAATGGATGATTGAGCTATACAATGCCTATCCGGAAAAAGAGAAGTTTTTCGATTACAAGCAAAGTAATCAAATGGGTAATATCGACAAATTGATTGGATACGGCGAATTTAAAGAACAGATTAAACAGGGACTATCGGAGGAAGCCATTCGCAAAACCTGGGAACCGGGATTGTCTGCTTATAAAGAGAAGCGCAAGAAATATTTGCTCTATGCCGACTAATGATTAACCGGCGCTGTAGCATCCCGCAATAAATAGAGTATAGATCGGTAATTTTTTTCCGAATGTTCCGAAAGGGCCATTTCGCATGTTTTTCCTGATGAGTAACAGCCATCAATTTCAAGACCTTGTAAGGCTTCTATTTCAGCAGCAGTGGCAGCTTCGGTAAGTCCGGGATAATAAAACCCGCGATCACCCGCCATTCCACAACAGGAAGCCTGATGAGGTATTACACATACCTCCGCACAGGCATTACCTACGGCCCGGAATTTTTCTGTTAAGCCCATTTTATGCAAACTACATACCGGATGCAAGGCAATTTGTTTTTTAGGTTGGGTAATGGGTAAACGAGGCAATAGCCAATCTGCTACCAATTCTACCGAATCGATGAATTGCAATTTTTCGAATCGGGCGCGATTTTCATCCGTTAAATACGGGGCACATTGGCGGATAGACTGGGTGCAGGAGGATACATCTAACACAATAGGCACTTTACCCTGTTTGCTCCAGTTCCAGCAATCATCTATCGTTTTATTAATGGTTACCTGATAAGCAGGATAAAAACCCTTGGACGAAAAAAGTTGTCCGCAACAAGTACCCCCGGTTTTATCGGGAATAAACAAAGGCAAATTTGCCCGTTCACAAAGTTCCTTCATTACAGTAACCGAATCCTGCGGGTCTTCTATATCACTACCCATCATGCGGGTAATGCAGGTAGAAAAATACACGAGTTGATAATCTGCTGGCTGATGGGGCTCTATCCGAACTGGTGTGGTAAGCTGGTGTAAATACAAGGGAAAACCCTTCCATCCTTTCCTTACCAATTGGGTAATTCGATATAAAGTAGCTTTACCAAATAATTGGTTAACCAAATTGCCCAAGCGCAAGGCTATTTGAACAGAAGCGGCTACCCAACTGAAATTCCGTGCCACCCAAAGTGAAATGCGATTATTGAGGGCCGAATGATTTTCGCTCCGCAGGCGTTTGATTAAATCACCGGTATTAATGGCAACCGGACAATCCACCGCACACATACCATCTACGGCACAGGTATCCATTCCGGCATATTGATATTGATCGAGTAATTGTTTGTAATCGGCTGTTTGTTTGTCCTCCTGCAACCGTTGTAAAGAACGTCGCAGCTGAATGCGTTGGCGGGGTGTTAGGGTGAAATTGCGGGAAGGACAACGATTTTCACAGTACCCACACTCAACACAACGATCTACTTCTTC
>JBIINW010000310.1:0-2547 GCA_044337245.1 Sediminibacterium sp.
GATTGTTACGAAGGCAAAGACCAAGCCATATTTAAAGAGGGCATGAAAAAATTACAAGAAGCTTGTAAGAAGGCTTGTAAAAAAACTTTCATGGAAGCCACGCCCGAGCACCGCCACGATTTGCTGGTTGCATTGGATAAAGAGCAGAAAGAATATCAGGACAAGAAAAAGCCGGAAGATCCCACCCATTATTTCCGTATGATGAAGGAATTAACGCTCTGGGGTTACTTTACGTCGGAAATTGGTGCAACCAAGGCCTTACGTTATGTGGCAGTACCTGGAAAGTATGAGGGATGTATTCCTTATAAAAAAGGAGATAAGGCCTGGGCAACCTAGAAGGGCTGTCGGCATCTGTAATTAATTTTTCGCATTTTTAAAAAAGAAAACATGTCCATTAACAGAAGATCATTTATGAGAAATTCAACGTTGGCTGCAGCAGCTGGCTTGAGTTTCCCCCTGCTTTCAAAGGCAGCCCAAGCCACCCAATTTTCCGAAACTGCCGCAGCCCTGCCATTTGGCATTCAGTTGTGGACGGTGAAGGAAGATCTGGGAGCGAATGCAAAAGATACGCTGGCTAAGTTGTCGGCCTATGGATACAATCAGATAGAAAGTTTTGAAGGCCAGAAAGGAATGTTTTGGGGATGGAAGCATACTGAGTTTAAAAAGTATATGGATGATTTGGGCATGAAAGTTATTTCCAGCCATTGTAATCATCTGGTAAATTTTGAGCAAAAAGCTGCCGAAGCAGCTGAAATTGGAATGGAGTATTTGATTTGCCCTTGGAAGGGTCCACAGAAATCTATCGACGGATTTAAAAAAGCAGCAGAAGAGTTTAATAAGGCCGGAGAGATTTGTAAAAAAAATGGTATCCGCTTTGCCTATCACAACCATGATTATTCTTTTAAGCCAATCGATGGCCTGGTACCCCAAGAAGTGATGATGAAGGAAAGTGACAAAGCCCTGGTTGATTTTGAAATGGATATTTATTGGGTAGTAGCTGCCGGAGAAGATCCAATCAAGTGGTTTAAGAAACACCCCGGACGGTTTAAGCTTTGTCATGTAAAAGACCTGAAGCAAACTGATAAAGGGCATGAGTCTGTGCAAATTGGAAAGGGCAGTATCGATTTCCCAACTGTATTAAAAGCGGGTATTAAATCGGGGTTAAATCGGTTTATTATCGAACAGGAAGCATTTACCGGAACCAATCCTTTAGAAAGTGCGGTAGCAGATGCAGGATATATGCGTGGTTTAAGAGTGTGATGTTACCTTAATTGCCGGATAAAAAAATACCACTCAAAATCGAGTGGTATTTTTTTATGCAGTGAAAGTCGGATTGAAAGTTCGGTTAAACTCCCAAACTCCAACCCTCTCTATACGTACGTTTTACAAATTGATTGGCTTCATCAAAATTGGTGATTCGCATGTTCGGACCATCCCACATCAGTTTGATGTTTCTGCCGGGATAAGACTCTCTCCCTCTCGAATCTTTTCTAGCTACGAAATAGCTTCTGATAGCGAGATTTCCCATCAATACACTTTCAGTTAGAGGTCCTGCGATATCAAACTTAGAGCTGAGGTTATTTGATTTTTCGCTGCCATAACCATCCAGCGCAGCTTCAACCCAAGCAGCATAGTGTCCGTTGTCTCCCTTGGGCACGCGTGCCACCGTTTGCGGAACTTTGGTTTCGGCAGTGCGGGAAGTGGGCAATAATTTTGGCATTACACCATAAGTGCCACACATCATATTTCCCTTGCTTCCCAAGAAGATGGCGCCATTTCCTCCGTCGCCCATCATTTCATTCGGTCCCAGTTCTTCGGGGCGTACCGGCTGCATACCACCATCCATCCAATGTAATTTCACATCCGGCTTGCCGTTTTCACCTTTAAAAGTGAGGGTTATATAAGATGATACCGGACCGGAATCAGGATAAAATCCCCTCGTCCAGTTTTCAATATATGGGGTAGCAACACTGCACTCGGCAGAAATCGGATAGCCGAGACCTAATACTGCAAATGCAGGGGCCATAATATGGCAAGCCATATCACCCAATGCACCGGTACCGTAATCCCACCAGCCTCTCCAGTTAAAAGGAATCAGTTTATCTACATAATCCCGATAAGGCGCAGTGCCTAACCACAGATTCCAATCGAGCCCTGCAGGCACCGCTGGTTTTTCTTTCGACCAGGGAATGCCCTGAGGCCATACTGGTCGGTCGGTATAGCAGTAAATGGTATGCACATCTCCTATGATGCCAGCATTGTACCAGTCTTGTAATTGGCGAACGCCATCTCCGGATGCGCCCTGGTTGCCCATTTGGGTAACTACTTTGTAATCGTGGGCGGCTTTTGTTAATACGCGGGCTTCGTAAATATCGTGGGTTAGTGGTTTTTGAACATACACATGTTTGTTCAATTGCATGGCGCCCATGGCAATTATGGCATGCATGTGGTCGGGTGTAGAAACAGATACTGCATCAAAGTTTTTATGCTCCTTGTCTAGCATTTCCCGGTAATCGGTAAATACTTTGGCTTTCGGATAACGCGAAA
>JBIINW010000104.1:0-9380 GCA_044337245.1 Sediminibacterium sp.
TTTTCATCTATAGTACATACCGTTCAACTGATGAAGTATGCGTAAATTACTTGGGTTATTGCTATTGCTTATTCCAGCCCTTTCACAAAATGCATTGGCTCAGCAGGTAGATACCAGTTATAGTCGGGAATGGCTGGATATTGATACTACCCTTTCACTTAATCAATTACCTCGAACGGCTTTAGATAAAGTAAATCTGCTATACCAAAAAGCACTCAAAGCCAATTTGGGTCCCCAACAACTCAAGTGTATCCTGTACAAAATGACGCTGGAAGAACTCGTTAATGAGCGTGTTGACCTTTCGGCAATCCGAGTATTGAACAAAGAAATTGAATTACAGAAAGATCCACTCACCCGAATGGTATTGCATACCCTATTTGCTAAACAATTGTTCAGATATTATGAAGATAATAGATGGACTATTCAAAATAGAAACCAGCAGGGGGTTGCACCAACTTCGGGAGACATCAGCCGTTGGGGTAGTAATGATTTTGATAATGCTATTCGCCTTGCCTATAAAAAAGCACTTTTACAGCCGGCTTTACTTAAGCCGATGCCAGTATCCGCTATTAAAGCGGTTATTTTACCCGGTACCGGTCCGGTTCAGCCCGACAATTGGTTGGAACTGATTCTGCTGGAAAAAATAGCGTATTTCAAAAATCCTGTTCCCAGAAATCCATTAATAGTCTCTGGAAAAGATTATTTGCCGAACGCTTTTACAGATCCGGAAGCATTTGTAAAAATCAGTTTCCCGCAAAAGGATTCGAGTAGTGAAGTAACTGTATTAAAAGATTACCAACTGCTGATACAAGCAGCGCTGGATAAAAAGCAAGTGGAAAAATTAGTTGGATTACAGATTGATAAAATTAACTGGGCCTGGAGTGAACTTACTCCGAAAGAAAAATACCAAACTGTTTACCAGCAAGCATTATTCGCTGTAATACTCAAATATCCCGATCAAACCGCTACCCTGCAAGCCTATTATCTTCAGGCTAAGCAGGAACTGCAAGTAGAAAAAAACTATAACCATTCACCTAACCAAAAAAATGGATACCTGGCCGCCGAGCAATTACTTACCCAGGCATTGAGCAAATCTACCCGCACTTTGCCCGAAATAGATGCAATTAAAAAATTACTGGCAACTATCCAACAACCTAAGCTGCGTATACAAACTGAGTCAGTTTATCTGCCCAATCAACCCATCCTGAGCCTCGTAAACTATACGAATACACCGCGGGTTTATTTCAGCATCGTTTCTCTCAACATGAATGAATGGGAAAAATATGCTGCCGATAACAAAGAAACGGATGGTGCCTTATTAAAAAAGGTAGCTATTCAAGAAAAAAAATGGGAATTGCCGGCTAGTGGCGATAGAAGAAATCATTCAACCGAAGTAATGATCAATCCGCTGTCGCCTGGTAAATATGCCATTATCGCTTCCAGCATGCTGGATCTGAATAACAATGAATGTGTAATTAGCGTATCCACGTTTCAGGTATCTGCCATCGCTGCCCTGCAACAAAATAACCAATGGCTTGCCGTTAACCGTTCCAATGGAGAACCGCTTGCCAATGCTGATTTTCAATTTTACTCCTCCTCTTGGTCATCGAAAGGAACAGTATATCAAAGAATACAAGCTGCCAAGGGCAAAACAGATGCAAATGGACAATTTAAATTAGATAATCAATCAGGCAATATCGGAGGCGTAAGTATCCGAAACGGACAGGATGAGCTATTTCTCGGGAATATTTATAACAATATCGAACCTTCTTTCAGAGAGAATACTAAGGAATTAGAAGCAATCAATGAGCAATATATCTTGCTTACTGATCGGTCTATCTATCGACCCGGACAAACCGTGTATTGGAAGGCAATAAAATATCTGGAAAACAAAAATAGCGAATCATCAAAGGTAGCTGCTGAAGGTACTAAGCTCACCTTATACTTAAGAGATCCCAATAATCAGATTATTGATTCTATCACAGGCAGTCTCAATTCATTCGGATCGTGTAGTGGTCAATTATTGTTGCCCCGCAACCGCATCAATGGCACATTCAGGTTAGATGTTGAGGGACAAAGAAAGCATACCGTGAACATTCAGGTAGAAGAATACAAACGGCCGCGATTCGCCATTGAATGGAACAAACAGAAAGGCAACTATGGAATGCAGGATACCCTATCTTTAATTGGCAAAGCGGTTTCCTTTTCGGGGTATAATGTAGGAAAAGCAATCGTGAGATATCAGGTAATTCGTCAGGAAAGATTTATTCCGTATTATAGATCATCCAGAAGGAAAAACATGAACCGAACGGAGATTGTAAGCGGAAATACGGAAACAGATGCAACTGGCAATTTTAAGATCTCATTCAAACCCGTGGTAGACCCAGAAGATGTTTCGGATGAAAATCAATTTTACACCTATGAAATCACCGCAACTATTACGGATATTGGAGGAGAAACACAAACAGGCGCTACCTCGATTCCGGTAAGCAGAAGATCTGTTTTTGCCAATTGGCAATTACCGAATATGCTAACGGAAAAGGAATGGAAAAAAGCACAACTATTTACTACCAATCTCTCAAATGAATATACGCCCACTTTATTAACCGTTCGCATAGATGCATTACAGGCACCCGACAAATTAGGCAGGGAACGATATTGGTCATTACCGGATCAATACGTGATGAGTGAACAGGAATTCAAAACTAATTTTCCGAATGATGTGTATAGCAACGAAAATAAACCTGAAAACTGGCCTGTATTGCAAGCCATTTCAACGGATAATTTTATCAGTCAGCCTAATGGAAAAAATCCGGTAACGGAGCAAAAACTGAGTGCCGGTTATTATAGAATAACAACTACTTATTTTGATAGTACCAGCGGTAAAACCATACAGGATATACAGCATACACGACTGGTTCAAAACCATCAACAAGCAACTACTACTACTGCACAACTACCCTATACATTTCAAGCGAACCAAGAAGTTATTGTAGGAGACACCCTCGAAGCTTTTCTGTTTACCGGCAAAAGCATCTTATTGCATAGCTTTCAATTATCTCCGGCTACCGACACCCTCATTCTAGAAAAGAAACTAATAAAAGAGGGAATTGACCCCTTTTCGGTAAAAGCAACTATGCCAGGTACCTATCAATATCATACCTGCTACATCAACAACAATCGGGTGTTTGAACATACATTTGAATGGACCATTCTACCAGTCTCACATCCACTTACTATAAAAACGACTTCATTTCGGGATCATCTGCTACCGGGTAATCAGGAAAAATGGACGCTAGAAATTACCGATACAGCCAATCGAACTTCCCCGGCAGAATTAGTTAGTTCATTGTATGATGCTTCTCTGGATCAGTTTAGATGGCACGAATGGTATCTTCCGCAAACTTACGTACCTGGCATCTTTCGGGTAAATTTTAATTTTCAGCATAATTTCAGAAGCGAATCATCGTATGTATATTATGCCCCGGAAATAAATTATAGAAATTATCCAACCCAAATTCCTTCAAGACTTGCAGAGGATGCTTATGAATTGTATAATCAACAAAGAGAAAGGCGCATTAACGGACAAAAGCGTGTTTTGCCCTATTTTTATGGACCCCTTAAGGGAGAGCTCAATGAAGTAGTTGTTGCGTATGACCAGGCGCCTGCCAATCAAGTTTATGATAAAAAATTCACTCCAGTTTCACCGGAACTTACCCTTAAAATAAGAGGAACAAACACCATAAAAACAGCCGATGATAATTCCATACTGACTTCTAACAATCCAGCCGAAAAAAAGGAAATTGAATTTCCTGCATTTGAAGCCAGAAAGAATTTATCTGAAACAGGCTTTTTCTTACCGCATGTGTATGCAAATGAAAAGGGAGTTTATTCAATCGAATTCACGGTTCCGGAATCTTTAACCAAATGGAAATGGTTGAACTGGGCGCATACGCGCGATATGTCGGTAGGACTTCTGCAAAAAGAGGTGTTCACCCAAAAGCCCTTGATGGTTATTACGCAGCTTCCGAGATTTTTACGAGAAGGCGATCAACTAGAACTGAGTGCACAAATTGCCAATCCGGGCGACAGTGAATTAACGGGTCAGGTGATGTTAGAATTAATAGATGGAGATACCGAAAAACCGGTAGATGGCTGGTTTCAAAATGTTTTTCCCGTTCAATATTTTACCGTGGCTGCCGGAAAAACTCATCCGGTAAAATTTCCGATACAAATTCCTTTTGGCTATAACCGGCCTTTATTAATAAGAATCAAAGCCTTTTCAGGACAATTTTCTGATGGTGAGCAGCAATTACTTCCTGTAATTACGCAAAGAACGCTGGTAACAGAAAGTAAATCTTTCTGGATGAAAAACGATGCCAGTTTATCGCTCTCCTTCCCAACATTACTTAACAATACCAGTGGTACTTTAACCCATGAGAGTATTCAGCTAGAAGTGGCAACGCAACCTGCTTGGTATATTGTGAAAGCCCTTCCCTATTTGCTAGAAAATAATAATCCAACAGCAGAACAGGTAAGCAACCGACTTTTTGCCAATCAACTTTCCTTTCATATTCTCCAGCAATTTCCTGCTATCAAAAAAGTGATTGAACAGTGGAAAAAGGATACCACTGCATTACAAAGTAAGCTGAGTTCCTCCCCGCAACTCCAGTCACTCCTACAGGAAGAAACCCCTTGGTTGCAAGAGTCAGCAGATGAGCAAATGCAGCTGAAAAATTTGGGCAAATTATTAGATAGCGCCCGAATGATAGAAGAATTAGCCATACTTCCTCAACAACTTGCTTCCTTTCAGCAGCCCTCCGGTGGTTTTAGCTGGATGAAAGGGGGTTCTGCAGATGAATATACTACTTTGTATATACTAGACGGTTTGCGCAAGCTAGACCAACTTCAGGCATGGATTCCTGAAATTCATCAGAATGTAAAACCACAGATTCAACCGGCGATTCGATATATGGATAGCCTGCTGCATTTGTATTTTATGAAAGATTACGTGGTAACCTCCAAATCCAATAACAAAATTATTGCACCTAACTGGATAGATTATTTACAGTTAAGAAAACATTTTTCCAATATCCCTGCCCAATTTCCGGTAGACTTACCGCAGTTAGAAAAAGAGGTATTACCCAACTGGCGAAAATATAACCAACAACTACAAGCGAAGGTTGCCTCGATTATGATAGTAGGATTACAAAAAGATACTGCCGTACAAAAAATTATTCCTTCCCTGATGGAAAAAGCCGTGCGCGATTCGATACAGGGGATGTATTGGAAATATGCGGGCTATACCGGCGGATTTGAATCACCCCTTTCGATGCAAACCAATATGCTATTATTACTTTCCGAGGCAGGATCCGCCATTACATCAAAGTACCAACAAGAAGTGGCTGAGATGATACGATGGGTAATTCAACAAAAGAAATCCAATCATTGGGCTACTACCCCGGCAACGGCAGAAGCTTGCTATGCCTTACTGAAAAGCTTACCTGCCAATTACCTGAGTAACCCCGCCAGAAAAGTAACCTTTCAAGTGGGTGCACAAACCTTTCAAATTTCTCCCGAACAAGCAGAAGCCGGAACCGGATTTTACCGACAAAGAATTGATGGGAAAAAAGTTTCTTCCGCAATGGGTACTATTACCTGCACCGTTACCAGTGAAAACAAATCAACCACCCAATCGCTTTCATCTGCACCGGTGATGGGTAGTATTTACTATCAGTATCTGGAAAATTTGAACAACGTAAAAGGAAGTTCACATCCAGCACTATCCGTTGAAAAATTACTATACTTACAAAAAGACAGCCTCCAATCGAAACAATTGGTTCCCTTACAATCACTCACGCCATTGCGCAGGGGGGATAGAATTATTTGTAGATTAATTATCACCTGCAAGCAACCGATGGATTATGTATTCTTAAAAGATATGCGGGGATCGGGAACGGAGCCAACAGATGTAATCAGCAACTATCGTTGGCAGGATGGCGTAGGTTACTATCAAACCACCCGGGATGCCCATACCGGATTTTTCTTCCGACATCTGAATAAAGGAACCTTTATTATCGACTATTCCGTAAACATAACCCATATCGGTTCATTTGCGGCAGGATTAGCCAATATAGAATGCCTGTATGCGCCGGAATACCGTTCGCACTCCAAAAACACGAATCTTCGCGTTGCCGAATAATGGCAGATATTTGTGCCATGCAAGTGGATTATCTGATTATAGGGCAAGGCCTTTGCGGAAGTTTTCTGAGCCGCTATTTGCTGGAAGCCGGTTGTTCAATAATGGTGATAGATCAGCCAGTTGAGAACAGTGCTTCCCGAATTGCCAGTGGCATCATCAATCCGGTTACAGGCAGAAGATTGGTAAGAACCTGGGAAATTGAGCAACTGATGCCATTTGCCTGGGAGGCTTACAGCAGTTGGGGCGAGCAATTACAACAATCGTTGATTCGCAAAATTAGTGTGCTCGATTTTCCTCCCAATCCTTCTATGCAACAAGCATTTGAAGAAAGAGCTGCCGAAGATGCATATTTGCAGTATCCGGTTGCAGCGGACGAATGGAAGCCTTTTTTTAATTTTATTTTTCCGCCGGGATTGATACAACCGGCATTATCCATTTCTATTGGAACCCTGCTTACCGCCTGGAGAAAGGAACTGGAAAATCGGCATTCGATACGTTCAGCAGTATTTGAATGGAATGATTTGACGTATACCGATTCGGAAATTCGCTACCGGGATATAAGTGCGAAAAAAATAATTTTCTGCGATGGGGTGAATGGTCAGCAAGTGCCCTGTTTTCAGTTATTGCCTTTTGCACCCAACAAGGGAGAAGTTATTTGGGCGCGCATTCCCCACTTACCAGCTACCCATATCTACAAATTGGGGATTCATCTCGTACCCTGGGAGGGGGATGTATTTTGGATTGGCTCGAGTTACGAGTGGAACTTTACCCACGACCAACCCACGGAAAGCTTTAGAAATCAAATTGAGCAAACGCTTAAAAAATGGCTACGAGTTAATTTTCAAATACTCGATCACCGAGCTGCCATCCGACCGGCCAATTTGGAGAGAAGGCCTTTTGTAGGGCTACACCCCCATCATCCCAGCTTAGCGATTTTAAATGGCATGGGTACCAAAGGTTGTTCCCTAGCACCCTGGTTTGCCCGGGAATTAGCCAACCACCTCTTACTGGGAACTCCCATCCACCCACAGGCAGATTTAGCTCGATTTATAAAAATTTTGGGCAGAAATTCATGGGAATGATTATTTTTAATCTTGCACTTAACCCAACACCCATACTTTCAAACCCCATAAACCCTATTATTGGAAATGAATCAAACACCCAAACTAACTCAAGATACCTACGAAATACCTGTTCAGTATAGAAAAATGGAAAACATGCACATTATTTTCTGGCTATTAAAAGATGTGGCCTGGTGCATGGGTTGGAAAGTTTTTGCGGTTGTAATGATTATTCCCACTTTGTTTATCTCCCTGGTAATCGCCTGGAGAACCCGAAATATCATGTCGGAATTATGCCATAACCTGGCCATTTCGGTATGGATTTCTGCCAATTCACTCTGGATGATTACCGAGTTTGTTGGAATAGACACACATTTGGTTGCCGGGAACTTCACTTTCAAACACCTCGCACTGATCCCCTTTACAGTGGGAATACTCGTTTTAGGGTTTTACTATCTGATATGGAGACCCAAACATCCGCAGGAATTTGAAACGATGTAGCAAATCCCCAAAACCGGATTTTCCGAGAATACCACTCATCACAAAGTACCCGCCGTTAGTAACAGATTCTATTCCACTAGACCCCATTCTTATGGGTAGGTAATACAGGCACCCGCTATCTTTATGCCTTCAAATAAATGGAGCCTCGCTCCCATGAAATATGAACCCTCTTCTCGATGCCCTGTTATTTCGTTTTCGCCGCCATCATAAGCCGCCAGGGTCATTCGTACTTGTTCCCGTCCACAGGAGATAATCGATACTATTTCGATTAGATACCTCTACCGGCCATTAGCCGTAATGGACTGCTGCAATTCAGCCAGGGAACCGAGTAGCCTCTCATTTTTTCAGCGTATACTTTTTTTATGAAACCCATCATATTATTGATGTTGGCTGGATTATGCCTTTATTGGCTGGTAAATAATAGTGAATTATTTACCAATCCAAACCAACCGAAACAAACGATTGTTCCGGCAATCGAAATGACTGCCGATATACCGATATCATTCATTCACTGGCAACAATAAATTATTTGTGGGCATCCATTTTGGCAGATAGCAGTGTAGTGCCCAAACCAAGGATTGCGATAAACGTAAATGACCAGCGCAAACTCAGGGCTTCGGCAATAAAACCAATGATGGGAGGGCCAATTAGGAATCCAACAAAGCCAATACTAGAAACAGTTGCCAATGCTACAGAAGGGGCCAGGTTTTGCGCATTTCCAGCAGCACTATATACAACGGGTATCACAGAAGAAACGCCAAAACCCACCAGCATAAAACCCAGGATGGCAAACAACAGATAAGGGAAAAGAACAGCGAGTAATAAGCCGGAAAAAATAAGTAAGCCACTTGCCTGCAATACCTGTCGTTTACCCAAACGGGTAATGACCCAATCGCCCAAAAATCTTCCGCCGGCCATTGTACTCATAAATGCTGTATATCCCAGCGCAACCAGCTGGCGCGGGGCATTTACTACTTTTTGAAAATATACACCACTCCAGTCGAACATGGCTCCTTCGCAGGCCATGCAACAAAAGGCAATCAAACCCAGTAACCAGAGCTGTTTATTGGGTCGAACCATAAAAGCAGAGGATTGGGTTTGTGCATCCCCCTGTATCAATCGGGTATTGGCTACAATAACCAGCGAGGTTGCCAATATACCAATAACCAGAAAGTGCAAAAAGAGAGTAGCATTAAGTGCTATCAGCAGGTTGCCCAATGCAGCCCCAGTAAATCCGGCCAGGCTCCAGATTGCATGAAAGCCCGCCATAATAGATCGGCCATATAATTTTTCTACCCCTACAGCCTGCGTATTAACGGCGATGTTGCATAGATTACCAATCATGCCAAAAAGAAATAAAATCATCCATAATTGGCCGATACTTCCGGCCCTACTAATCAATAACAACAGCAAAATATACAATGAAATGCCACTTAGTAGCATAGTTTTGCTTCCATATTTGGCAATCATCCAACCCCAAAGTGGCAGGCTAATTAATGAACCCGCAGGTAAGGCAAATAAAACACCTCCTAAAGCCCCATTGCTCAAATGATGTATTGCCTGCACTTCGGGTATCCGACTGGCCCAACTGGCAAAAGTGAGGCCGGAAGCAAAAA
>JBIINW010000311.1:0-2531 GCA_044337245.1 Sediminibacterium sp.
AAAGCTGGAAATGATGTGTCAGGGTTAAGTGCACAAGTGAAAGAAGTTATTGCCGGAAAAAGTACTGATTTGGACAAGATCAGATCAATCTACTACTGGGTGCAAGATCATATCCGGTATATAGCTTTTGAGGAAGGCTATGCTGGTTTTATTCCCTCAAGTGCACAGCAGGTGTATGATGTAAAGTATGGCGATTGCAAGGGCATGGCAAATTTGGTAACGGAAATGCTCAAATTAGCAGGGTTTGATGCCCATTTTGCCTGGATAGGAACCCGCGATATTCCTTATAATCCTGAGGAAATACAGAGTTTATGCGTGTACGATCATGCTATTTGTGTGCTTTACCACAATAATCAGGTTTATTTTGTGGATGGAACAGAAAAATCAATTTCGCTTGGCAATAATGCGTTTCGGATACAAGGGAAATCGGTGTTGGTAGAGCATGGGGCAGCCTATAAGTTAGAAAAAGTGCCGCCGGCTATCATTGACAGTAATGTGATGTTGCGAAAGGCACAATTGGAGATGACTTCGGGAGGTATGAAGGGGCATGTGGTAGTTACATTTAATGGGGAATCTAGAAACTATTTCAATTATGCCTATGCTAATATACCTACTAACAAACGCAAAGAATTGTTGCGCCACTTTGTAGAATTTGGTGATAAGAATATTGAAGCAACTAACATTGTCACCAGCAACTTATCTAGCAGAGATATACCAATTCGGATTGAAGCTGATATCGTAATCAGTGGGAATGTTACGGTTGCCGCAAATCAGAAAATATTCGGACTCGATTTTTTTGCAGCAGATATTTCGGATATGTTGCCCGCAGACGACCGCCAAACTCCAATGGATCTGGATTATTTGATTCAGATGAAAGATGAAATTACATTAAAGCTTTCTGAGGGCGAGAAAGTAGACACTTATCCACCCAATCAGGTGTATAGCGTAAAGAATAATTTATTTTCTGCTGAATATGCTTTAAAGGGTAGGGAATTCACGCTTAATAAAACACTTACGATTGGGTCGCCCATAATAGAAATGAATGAATTAGCAGCGTGGCGAACTTTTATCAATCAAGTAAAAACGTATAGTAGAATTAAATCGGCCATAACTATTCGATAAAATGCATTAATTTTTTATGAAACATAATAGATTACTTTTTCTTTCCCTCTTCTTAATTACTGTTATAGCAGATTCTTCCGCCCAACGTTTACCGGAGAAACGGCTGAAGGAAATGGAAAAGATGATGAAAGAAAAAAAATTATTGCAACCCGATACTGATTTTGAAACGGGTATTTTGGATAACAAATACACATCCGAAAGTGCTGTGTTAATGGCACATAAAACCACTTTTGATTTTGATACCCGAAAGAAAAATAAGGTACTAAAGGCTTTTGTTACGATTCGTACATTAGGAATTGTTAACGCGATGAATGAAAAGGATTTATTGGTAGAGGAGCGTGAGCGTAGGAAAATATTACTGCAGGATAATTTTGCAGTTGACAAATACAGTATCATTTATTTTCGGCTAGATGAAGAAGAAGATTTATTTGAGGCAAGGGTAATCAAGAAAGACGGCACTATCAGTTCAGTTTCGCTGGAGGATGCCATTAAAGTTACCAGTTACAGTGAAGTGCCAAAAGATTTTGTAGGATATACCGATAATCCGCCTTCCAGAAGATACCGGCCTGAATTTTATAAGGTTCCCATTCCCGACCTTGAAACCGGCGACCAAATAGAATATGCATTTCAACATTTAAATAGCCAACATTACGTAACGGGTATTTTTTCGGATGATGATTTTAATCCTGTATATTATTTATGCGAACGTGAGATGCCTGTGATTAAACAAGTAATTGAAGTAACTACCGTTTCTGATTATAGTATGGGCTATCGTTCGTTAAAGGGGGCTGCGGGTTTTGAAGAATCGGAGGAGAATGGCAAGCGGAAATATCGGTGGACGGATGTAAACAGGCCAGGCATTCGCAGTTTAGCATACATGAATCCAATTACTACGCTACCTTCTGTTAAATTTCAGGTGATTTATGCAAAAAAGCGTGGACAAGAATTTATTTGGTTTAATAATAATGGTGCAACCAGTAAGCCATTGTCTATGGATGAATTTGCCACTAAAGGGTTAAAGTATTGGAATCGAATTGATCAGTTTGAGGATGATCGGCATGGCATCATTACTTTTAGTACTAGCCGAAGTTATTCTGTGCTTAATAAGCAAATGAAAAAATTAGGGATTACAGAATTACCAGATGATGAGTTTGTAAAAACATCTTATTATTTTTTGAGAGGTAAAACTTTGTGGCAAGAATGGACAGATTACGAGTTTGCCAAAAGTTTCAGTACTTTTTTATCTAAAAGATCTATACCCCATGATGTAGTAATTACAACTAATCATAAAATTTCATCGGTATCTGATATCGCTTTTGAGGAAGAAATTGTATGGGGTATAAGAGTAAAGGGTCAGTATTATTTTAATCCGGGCGATCACTTGAATCCCGGTGAAGTACCCTCTTATG
>JBIINW010000105.1:0-9321 GCA_044337245.1 Sediminibacterium sp.
TGCATTTACGGGAGATGCCAGATGCGTGCCTTGGTTTAAAAAATTACATGAGTATACCTGGAAACATTTTAAAGATAAAGAGCAGGGAGAATGGTTCGGCTACCTTAACAGACAAGGGCAAGTGCTTACGCCCCTGAAGGGTGGCAAATGGAAGGGTTGTTTCCATATTCCCCGCGCTTTATATCAGGTTGCCTCCACCTTATCATCGATCGAATCTAAAATATAATTTTTCTGCTGAAGAAACTACTCCATATAATCCCCCTTTTTTCTCTTTCTACCGCAATGGTTGCGCAGGATACGCTGCGAACTGAAATACTGGTAGTAGGTGGCGGAGTGGGAGGAACCGCTGCGGGCATTCAAGCAGCCCGATTAGGCAGGCAGGTAATTATTACGGAGGCAACTACCTGGCTGGGTGGAATGCTTACAGCTGCCGGCGTAAGTGCAGTGGATGGTAACCATAGTTTACCCTCGGGTTTATGGGCAGAATTTCGCAATGCACTGTACACAAAATATGGCGGTGAAAAGAAAGTATCCACCGGATGGGTAAGCAATACCCTATTTGAACCCCATATTGGCGACAGTATTTTTAAAAGCATGGCGGCGCGCCTGCCGAACCTGAAATTACTATTCCGCCATCAGCCAATCGCGGCAATGGTAGAAGGGAAAAATATGAAAGGGGCCGTGGTGCGCAATTTGCAAAATAACCGCACCGTATATATTCTGGCACAGCAAGTAATTGATGCCACCGAATTAGGCGACCTGCTGGAAATGGCAAAACTGCCCTTCGACATAGGAATGGAAGCCAACCGCCTAACAGGAGAAAATATTCCGGTAGCCGAAACAAACGATATTATTCAAGATCTCACTTATGTGGCGATATTAAAAACGTATGGGGCGGCTGCCGATTGTACCATTGCCAAGCCTGTAGGGTATGATCCCGCAGAATTTGATGGTAGTTGCACCAATTACTACAAAGATCTTTCCCGGAAAGCACCCGGTGTTGATGCCAAAAAGATGTTGGACTATGGTAAACTACCCAACAACAAGTACATGCTCAACTGGCCAATATTTGGTAACGATACTTATTTGAATGTAATTCAATTATCCGATTCGATGCGCGAGGTTGAATTGGCGAAAGCCCGGCAAACAACTCTCCGTTTTGTATATTTTATACAACATGAATTGGGTTTTAAAAATCTGGGACTGGCGGATGATGAATTTCCTACCGAAGACAAACTTGCACTGATTCCCTATCATCGCGAAGGCAGAAGGGTAAAGGGTATTGTGAGATTCAAAATTCAACATATTGCCAATCCCTATACCAATGGCGAACCCCTTTACCGCACCGGAATTTCGGTGGGTGATTATCCAGTAGATCATCATCACAAAAAAAATCCACTCGCTCCGCAACATTTAGATTTTTATCCTGTCCCCTCCTTTACTGTTCCCTTAGGCGCTTTACTACCCGCGAATATGGCCGGATTGATTGTAGCAGAAAAGGCCATCAGCGTTTCTAACCTGGCCAATGGTACTACCCGGTTACAGCCCTGTGTATTATTAACCGGACAAGCAGCGGGCACACTGGCAGCATTGAGTGTTCAAGAAGGGAAAGCAAATGCGGCTGATGTAGCTGTGCGGTCTGTGCAAACAAGTTTGTTACAACAGGGTGCCTATCTGATGCCCTATTATGATGTGCCTGCTGGGCATCCTCAATTCGAAGCGGTTCAACGGATAGGTTCTACAGGAATACTAAGAGGAACCGGCAAACCCAATGCCTGGGCCAATCAAACATGGTTCTATCCAGATTCGCTGGTTCGAAAGGATAGCCTACTGATAGACCTGCAGCCTTTTACAGGAAAAACCATTTCACTACAATCCGGCGAATTCCTTACTGGGAATGAAGCCATAGCAATTGTAAATTCTATTATACTGCTAAACCAAGTAGCTGGCACTTCAAAAACGAGTAACCCACCCCTGCGTAATAAGCAACTAGCAACCCTTTGGAAAAATTGGGGGTTTGGATTGTTCAATCCCAATCAACCCATCACCCGCGTGCAGTTTGCCAAGCTGCTGGATTCGGAAGTAAATCCTTTCGAATTATTGGGTGTTAATCTTCACGGACAATTTCAACCGAAATATTCAAACCAAAACAAACAATTATGAAAAAACTATCTTTCCTTGCTTGCCTATTATTGCTGCTATTTCAGCAGGCAATAGCGCAAACAAACAGGGTGTCGGGTAGGGTTACCAGTTCCGGAACCGGTAATCCAGCAGAAGGCATCACTGTTGTAGTTAAAGGCAAAAAATCCGGAACAACCACCGGAACAAATGGTGATTTTATCATCCTTGCCGATAAGGGTTCGGAGCTGGTATTTTCCGGAATTGGTTTTTCAACCAAAGAAGTGAAAGTGACCGGTAACCAACTCGATGTAACTCTCCAGGCCACTTCCGGTGATTTGGGTGAAGTGGTAGTGGTAGGGTATGGCGCTCAGAAAAAAGCCAGCTTAACCGGATCATTGGTTACCCTCAATAACGAGGCATTGAACCGCAGACAGGTTTCCAGCACCAGCCAAACATTGCAAGGTTTGGCTCCAGGGGTAACTGTTCAACAACAATCCGGACGCCCCGGAGCAGATGGTGCCAGTATTGTGATTCGTGGTCAGGGTTCTATTTCAGGAAGCAGTGCTCCCCTGATTATTGTAGACGGATTAGCCGTTGGATCACTGGACTTGATAGATCCCAATGCGATTGAAAGCATCACCCTTTTAAAAGATGCGGCTTCTACCTCCATCTATGGTAACCGCGCCAGTAATGGGGTTATTTTAGTGAAAACAAAAAGAGCTACCGGCGACCAAATGAAGGTTGGCTATAACGGATTCATTACAAAACAACAGGCAACCGCCATTCCAGAAAGAGTGAGTGCCATCGATCACATGCAGTTAAGTAATGTGGCCGAGCAAAACAGAACCGGCAATCCTGCTTCCTTTGTGTTTCCCCAATCATTGATTGATAAATACAAAACCACCCCGGCAAATAACCTGGATGTTATTGATACGGACTGGCTGAATGAAGTATTAACCAACAGCGGTTTAATGCAAAACCACAACATCCAAATCAACTCGGGTAGTGAAAAGATGAACTTATTCGGATCATTCACGTATTTAACCCAGCAAGGTCTTATCCCAAACAGTTCTTTCAATAAATATGACCTGCGATTAAATCCCGAATTCAAATTAAGTAAAAAGCTTTCAGTGATTGGTGTACTTGCCTATACCAATAGCATTACTACCAACCCTTCTACCGGTTCTGCGGAATTTATTATCCGTCAGGCGATTGGATTACCAGCTATTGGGGGGGGCAAATACGGTGATGGCATGTATGGAACTGCTGCACAATCTAACAACCGTAACCCGATTGCCATGGCAGAAGCTACCGGCAATTCTGTGGTAAATAACAATATTCTGCTTACCCGTGTAGGATTTAATTATCGTCCGATTGCAGGACTGGAAGTGGAAGCCTATTGGGGTCGTCAAACATCTAACCCCAATACCAAAACCTGGATAAAAAATGCGAATATTTATCAGCCAAATTTAGCTACTTCCACTTATTCACTCATCAGCACCTGGCCAGGTACAACCAGCTTATCTGAAGCCTGGAGAAATGATGCATATACCACCTATCTCGCGCAGGCTACTTATAGCAAGAGAATAGGTGCTCATAGCTTTAAATTTTTAGCTGGCGGACAATCGGAGTTATTCACCAACTACTTCTTTGGTGCTTCCCGTCAAGGCTTTGTAAATCCGAATCAGCCTTACCTGAATTTAGGTTCCGGCATACGCGACAATAGCGCCGGCGCTTCTGAGCTGGCATTGGCAGGTTTCTTCGCCCGTTTCAATTATAGTTACAACGATAAATACTATTTAGAACTGAATGGACGTAGAGATGGAACCTCCCGCTTTTCACAAGCTTTAGACAAACAGTGGGGAAATTTTGGTGCCATATCTGCAGGCTGGATTTTCTCTAAAGAAAAATTCATGGAGTCTATTAGTAAAGACATCGTGTTTGGTAAACTCCGCGCTTCTTATGGAGGAAATGGAAATCAAAATATCGGTAACAACTATGCCTTCGATGCCTTCTACGCACAATCAGGCTACAGCAACCCCAACAATGGTACCAATGCCTATTTTGGCAATTCAACCAACCTGGGATTTGCCCTGTTACAATTTGCCAACCCCGATTTAAGCTGGGAAACTTCCCGCCAATTTAATATCGGGTTAGACCTTACTCTGGCAAAACATTTCACCTTTACGGCTGACTTCTATGTGAAGACTTTAAAAAATATGTTGCTGCAAAGAACGCTGCCCCAGTCTGCCGGTGGCTTATCCAATCCTTTTGTTAATGCAGGAAATATGGAGAATAAAGGATGGGAATTTAGCGTGAACTACCGAAACAAATTTGGAAAATTGGGTGTAGATGTAACTGGTATGATATCGGATGTAAAAAACAAAGTAGTAAGTCTTGTTGACGGTACGCCATTTATTGGTGATGGAATCAGAACAGCACCTGGCCAAGCATTAGGCTCTTATTTTGGTTATGTTAGTGACGGCTATTTCAGCGATTCGAATGACGTTAAAATTTCTCCGGTTCAATTCGGAATTCCTTGGAGTCCCAATCCAACCGCCGGTCCAAAACCAGGCGATGTTCGCTATGCAGATATTAACAATGATGGGAAAGTTGATGTAAACGATCGAAAATTCCTTGGCAATGCTTTCCCCAGATATGAATATTCCATCAATATCAACCTTACCTATGGAAATTGGGATTTTAATCTCTTTGGTCAGGGTGTTGGTATGAGAAATAACTTCCTGAGTGGTACCGGAGCAGTTCCTTTCAACTCAGCAGATTTTGCTGCCTCACTATTGGATATTCATAAAGACTACTGGCGGCCTAATAACGAAAAGGCCTTGTTCCCAAGACTCCTTCCTTCGGGATCGGGCGGCAATAACTTTTTGCTGGCCAGTCAGTGGATTAGAAGTGCTGCTTACTTCCGTATCAAGAATATCAATATCGGATATACTATTCCAAAGTCGGTGTTGAATAAAGCAAAAATTAGCAGTCTGCGCATCTATTTCAGCTGTGCCAATTTGCTAACCTTGTCGGATGCCTGGAAAGGATTTGACCCAGAAATCAACAGTGCCAATGCAGAATTTTATCCGCTGATGCGCACATTCACCGGAGGTATTAACGTTAACTTTTAACTGTAACAGTAAAAATGAATAATATGAAAAAGCAACTATTATTGCTGCTTCCCATTCTGGCACTAAGCTTCAGTGCTTGTCAGAAATTTCTCGACAGGAAGCCGCTGGATGCATCTTCTGCTACTACTTTCTTAAGTAACCAGGCAGAAATGGAACAGGGCCTTACGGGTGTTTATGCATCATCCATGTGGGTGATAGCCAACAATACCCCGATGCTATTTGAAATTGAAGCAACTACAGATATGGCAATGAAAAGGGGAGGTAATGCTTCCGACCTGATTGCCATGGGAGATGGCGGACCGTTTCTTGTAACCAACGCCGTTACAGTTACCGCCTGGAATCAGGCTTATAGACTGGTGCAAAGAGCCAACCAACAAATTGCCGGCATGGAAAATGGAAAAGCCAATGTTACCGCCGCAACTTACAATCGTATTAAAGCAGAAGCACTGGTTTTGAGAGCTTGGGGTTATCTACATCTTATGACTTGGTTTGGAGATGTTCCCTTTTACAAAGTACCCCCCTCTGTTGCGGAAGTGCTTAGCGCCAAACGTACTCCTGTAGCTACTATTGTAAGTGAAATGAACAAAGATTTAGATGAGGCTACTGCCGCTTTTGATGCTGCAGGAACTTCTCCCGTACAAACATTGGGAAGAGTTAATAAAGCAGTTGCACTGGGCATAAAAGCAAAAATGGCATTATTAGTGAAAGATTTTAAAACGGCCGCCGCCGCAACAAAAACAATTATTGATGGTGCACAGTATTCATTGAATCCTTCTTTTCAGAACCTGTTTTCTCTGGCCGGACAGAGTACCAATGCAGGTAGAGAAATTTTATTCTGCCAAACCTATCCAACCGATGTGAATGAACCGCAGAACTGGGGACCCATTCTCGGTGTGCCTCGTCAGGTAACCAATTCTCAGTCGAGCCATTTCCCATCACAGGCATTGGTAGATCAGTTTGAAGACAGAAGTGGAAACCGAATTGATGCCTCTACTACCTATGATCCTGCTAATCCAAGATTAGGCAGAGACCGCCGGTTGGCCTGGAGTATTTATCAGCCGGGAGATACCATGGTGCACTTTTCATCTAAAACAGCTGCCCTTCCTTACAACAACCTTCGGGAAAGAACCATCTTTACTATCTACACCAATGTGCGCAGAAAATTCAACTGGAACACTGGCGTGTGGGATAATATAACCGGTGGTAATAACGATTGGATTGGTGCGCAAGCAGCCGGTATCCAGTGGCAGGTTAGTGCAACAGGAAATATTGGTGGTGTTGGATATGTGTGGAATAAATACAACGATTCTACCCAATATACCTTTGAGTCTAAAGTAGGTTACAATTTACTTAGGTATGCCGACATCTTGTTAATGTATGCTGAATCAAAAATTGAGTTGAATGAAATTGATGCAACCGTAACAACAGCTATCAATGCAGTACGTGCTCGTGGCGGACAACCTGCAACCGCACTTGCTTCACAGAGCGATTTGAGAACCCTAGTGCGCAGAGAAAGAGCCGTTGAATTTGCCGGAGAAGGATTGCGGTTATTCGACTTAAGAAGATGGGATATTTATGCCAAAGCCAATAGCGTTCCGATTGTAGGTATTTCGTTAGATCCTGCTGTTCCGGCAGCAAGGCCTGTATTTGATGCCAATAATATTCCTGATTATGCTACCAGCATCAATCAGCGGATTCGGTTCCGTGCACAAACCCGCGCAAACACCAATGCTAAATATAAACTCTGGCCTATACCTCAGACAGAAATTGATAACAATCCTGGTTTAACACAAAACCCCGGTTGGTAGTTTTCCCCCTTGCCTAACGGCAGTTTAGGTAAAATAAAGCAGGCCTCATTCATTTGATGGCCTGCTTTTATTTTTACACTATTTGTTTGTAATAATCATTCACCTGAGGTGAAATGAGTCAATAGGATGCTATTGTTTCTACAGAATATAATTCTAGAGGAACTAAACATAGTCCAAATCAATCAATAAGAATCCATGCGATTTGTTAGCTACAAATAAGCTAAGCGGTTACAAAATATATAGTAACTCACCTCCCTGCATTAGCTGAGAATGGGTGATATAATACAGATTAATTTTTTTTCCGTTCCAATATACCTCTTTTACAAAGGCATCCTTGGTTCTTCTACCTTTCGTTTGTATTTGCAATTTTTTTCCATTCGGTAATTGCAGCGTAGCCGCATCCAGCAGCGGGAACCCAATTACATACTCACCGGAAGCTGGATTCATGGGATACAAACCAAGACTGGTCCATATATACCAGGCACTCATCTGTCCACAATCATCATTTCCCGTTAAGCCATCAGCCCCATTTTTATACATACTGTCGGCCACTACTTTTATCCATTTGGCGGCCTTATCTCTTCTGCCTAATGCGCTGTACATATAAATGATGTGGTGACTGGGCTCGTTTCCATGGGCATATTGGCCAATCAGGCCCGTAACATCTGCAGAAGTATTATCGCCATGCAGTTCTGAAGGCGCAGTGAATAATTTATCTAGTTTATCTACTAATTGTTGCTTCCCCCCCATCAATTGAGCAAACCCATTTACATCGTGGGGCACAAAAAAACTATGCTGCCAGGCGGTACCTTCAATATATTGTCCATCAAATCCATGTTCAGAAAGCAGGGGATCGAATTGCTCAATAAATACGCCCTTACTATTTTTTGCCCGCATAAATCCGGTGGATGCATCAAATAATGGCTGATAGCTTTTAGAACGTTGCATAAAAAGATTGTAATCATCCATCTTACCCAATTTACGGGCAACCTGTGCAATGCACCAGTCGTCGTATGCATATTCGAGGGTAATGGTTACACTCCATCCATGTTTATCTTGGGGCAGGTATCCATATTTGATATAGTCCTGCGTACCTCTTTGTTGCTGAAACGCACTTTTTCGCATCGCCTCATATGCCTTCGTTACATCAAATCCGGAAATATTTTTCAAAATAGCATCGGCAATTACCGGAATGGCATGGTAACCCGTCATGGTATTGGCTTCCCAGGTACTGATATCCCAAACCGGCAGCAAACCATTATCCGCATAAAACTGTAACATGCTGTTGATAAATGCCGGAACCCTATCGGGTTGCGTGATGGTATATAAAGGATTCAAAGCCCTGAATGTATCCCAGAGTGAGAAGATGGTATATCTATTATTGCCTCCCGGCATAGTAAGCACCCGATTATCTTGATTACGGTAGGTTCCATCTGCATCGGAATATAAAGAAGGAGAAAGACAGGTTCTGTACAACGCTGTATAAAACCGGGTGGCAAAAGCAGTATCGGTAGTGGGTATCTTGATTTTACTCAACTCTTTTTCCCAATCCATTGTTGCTGATTTTACTACCTGCTCAAAACGCTGCCCCCCCACTTCTTGTAATGCCAGCAAAGCTTTTTCATAACTCACACTACTCAATCCTGTTTTGATCGAGAGACTATGATCGTTTCCTCCCAGTTCAACTAACATTTTAAGGGAAAGTCCGCTGGCCGATACCGCATCTGCCTTGTCGGCCCCCAGAAAACGATGGTTTACTACTGCGCGATTGAACCGTGCGGCAAAATATACTCGCTGATTTTTTGCCCATCCGGTAGAATAACGATAGCCTACAATGGTAGAATCATCTAATAATTTTATAAATGAACCGGTTGTTTTATCCCAGTTGATATGAAAATCCAAATCAATTCGAACCCATTTTTTTGCCGACGTATATTGATATCGGTGAAAGCCACATCGCTCGGTAGCGGTAAGTTCGCAGCGGATACCATTATTGAACTGCACCGAATAATATCCCGGTGACGCTTTTTCATTTTTATGTTGAAAAGCATGCTTAATAAATCGTTCACCACTATTAACAGTATCGGCCAGGGGTTGAAAAGAAATATCGCACCAGTCACCAATACCAGTTCCATTGAGATGGGTATGACTAAAGCCGGCAATGCTATCGCTGCTGTAGTGATAGCCGCTGCTCCAGTCCCACCCCTCTGTTCCGTTATCGGGGCTTAGTTGAACCATGCCGAATGGGCGGGTAG
>JBIINW010000106.1:0-8969 GCA_044337245.1 Sediminibacterium sp.
TCTGCTCATGGATTTTTAGTAGTGGTTTCTATTATTTCAGGAATAATATTAATCGTAATGGGGATTTTTGGTGTTGGAAAATATGCCAAGCTGGTTCCAAATTCAATTATCGTTGGATTTACGGTGGGAATTGCAGTAGCTATAGCAATGACCAACCTTAAAGATATTTTAGGTTTAGATAGCTATAAAGCACTTTTAGGAGACAGTAGCAGAGGCTTTGTAGAAAAAATATCTTACATGTTTAGCCACTTACATCTTATTAATGGTTGGACCATTCTAATAGGTATTATTACTTTTGTTTTGGCAAAATACCTACTGAAGATTTCAATTTATATTCCAGGGCCTGTTATTGCTATGGGAACTGCCACTTTATTAGCAAACACTGTATTGGCAGACAAAAATATACTTTTGGTAAAAGACCTGTATGGTTCGATTCCAAACAATTTTTTTAAACTACAAATGCCTTATCTACCTCCAATAACCGGGGGGGTTGTATTGGATATTATTTACTTTGTTGCTGCTATCGTTTTTGTTTCAGGGGTAGAAAGTGTTTTATGTTCATCGATGGCTGATAGGCTTGCGAAAAATGACAGAACACCCTTTAATCCAGACAAAGAATTTTTTGGTCAAGGTTTAGTTCAAATTATTACCCCTTTGGCATCGGGTTTTCCCTGTACAGGAGCATTGGCAAGAACAGCCACCAGTATAAAAGCAGGTGCAAAAACTCCATTGGCAGGATATTTTAAGGCAGTACTAAAATTAATTATGGCTTATTACCTAGCACAATATTTAGAGTTAGTGCCTATGGCTTGTATTGGTGGAATTTTGGTATGGGTAGCCAGCAATATGATTAAGCCTTCGGAAATTAAAGAAGTAAAAGAACACGGAAAATTTGAACTTGCTATGCTGGTTTTTACTGCTGTAATGGTACCCTTAACAGATTTTTTAACCGGCGTTCTCTCTGCTTTGATAATTTATTTTGTTGTGAAATACATGTTTAAAAAGAAAAAAAATAAAGTACAAACTAGTCACTAAACGCCCCTTTAAGATATTAGCGTATGTAATACGCACATTTTATCACAAGCAAGAATAGCCAAAAAAATACTATATGAAATCATATGAAAAATTGTTACTCGAAAACAAAGCATGGGCTCAGGAGAAAGTAGAACACGATGCTGATTTTTTTACCCGGTTAAGCAAAATACAAACTCCCGATTTTCTTTGGATTGGTTGCAGCGATAGCCGGGTACCAGCCAATGAAATTACCAATACACAACCCGGAGAAATATTCGTGCACAGAAATATTGCCAATTTGGTAGTGCATACGGATGTTAATTTGCTGAGTGTGCTGGATTATGCGGTAACCTATCTGAAAGTTAAACACGTGATTGTTTGTGGCCATTATGGCTGCGGTGGGGTGAAAGCTGCTATGACGAACCACGATTTTAAACAGGTACTCAATATGTGGCTGAGAAATATAAAAGATGTTTACCGTTTGCACCGGGATGAGCTTGAAGCCATTCAGGAAGAGGAACCCCGTTTCGATAGACTGGTAGAACTAAATGTTATAGAGCAGGTGCAACACCTGGCAAAAACCTCCATTATACAAAGGGCATGGCAAAGAGAAACCTTCCCGCATATACATGGATGGGTGTATGGCTTGAAAGATGGACTGATTAAACCGGTTTTTGAAATGGCTGCAGGTACTTCTATTGACCCCTTGTATCAATATGACGATTTATAAAGAGAGGGATTACTTATATCAATTAAATGTATATACATTTTAAATTGATATTCAAATAACAACAAAAAATCCCGCCCAAAAATGGGCGGGATTGCAGTTGGTTGTTGGTTGTAGAGAAACAAAACCCCACTAACTAGACAACCGTTTATCAATTTCGCTGCAAAGCAGCAGAAAAATTTCTTCCACAGATCCTTCTCCCTTAATTTCCACCACTTTATCAAATTTTCGGTAATAGTCGGCTACCACGGAAGTTTTCTTATGGTATTCCACAATTCGGGCACGAACCACTTCTTCGCTATTATCATCACTTCGCCCGCTGGTTAGTCCGCGGTTTAACAAACGCTTCACCAATTCTTCTTCGCTCACTTGCATAGCAAGCACAACCCCGATGGATGTTTTTTTCTGGTGCAAAAGGTTATCCAGCGCTTCACTTTGGGCAACCGTGCGCGGAAAACCATCAAATAAAAATCCTTTGGCCATAGGATTATGATCTAGCGCGGAGGCAATCATGCCTACCACAACAGCATCCGGTACCAGTTCGCCTCTGTCCATGATAGCTTTCGCTTCCATTCCCAACGCCGTTTTACGACTAATTTCAGACCGTAAAAGGTCGCCAGTAGATAAATGTATAAGCCCATATTGCTCTACCAATCGGGCACTTTGGGTACCCTTACCGCTGCCGGGAGGGCCAAATAGAATAATATTAAACATATCCCTCCAATTATTATAGGAACAACAAATATAAGTGCTTAGCCTTAAAAATCCTCTAATCAACCGTTGGCACAGCGGATGATTGTTTATTTTTATCTGTTAGAATGAACATTCAATACCCTCTCTCCGTTATATATTGATATATTCATGCGAATGCTTACCAAAAAAATACTCCCCCTCTTGTTCGTACTGAATGCCTGTTCAGCACAACCTACCCAAACTAAACCCCCTATGGATAATCCCAATAATAGTAATCCAGTTTACTCGAGATCCGACACCAGTAAAGTGGCAATACCCGCCGGAGAATGGAAAAAAATTCTCTCCCCCGAATTATACTACATAGCCCGCGAAAAAGGAACAGAACGACCTTATACAAGCATTTGGGAAAAACATACAGACAAAGGCACTTATTATTGTGCTGCTTGCGGCAATGCCCTTTTTCAAAGCGATACCAAATTTGAAAGTGGATGCGGATGGCCCAGTTTTTATGCCCCCATCAGCAAAACCTCCATTCTTTATCTTCCCGATAACACACATGGCATGACACGCACCGAAGTTCAATGCGGCAGATGCAAATCACATCTCGGACACGTGTTCGAAGATGGTCCACCCCCTACCGGACTTCGGTATTGCATCAACGGGGTAATCCTCGATTTTGAAAAAGCCAAGGAAACTGAAAAAAAATACCAGCAAAAAAATGAATGATCATTATATCTCATTTGTTGTTACACAAAAACTGCCGGAACCTATCAATTCCGGCAGTTTCTTTTGGTATATCGCCAATAATTGCTGAATTTCCGGTCCTCAAAATTCCAACATGAAAAAATACCTGTTGCTTGCGCTCGGATTATTGCCCTGCATTTTGTTTGCCCAATCAGTAGACATCAATAAACATTTCTCCAACCTAAAGCCTCGGAATATTGGTCCGGCCGGTATGAGTGGACGGGTAACTGCTATTGATGCGGTGTGGAGTAATCCAAACATAATTTATTTAGGTACCGCCAGTGGGGGTGTTTGGAAAACTGAGAATGGCGGTGGAAGTTGGGCGCCCATTTTCGACGAACAATCTATTCAAAATATTGGTGCGGTAGCCATCACCCAATCGAACCCCAACATCGTTTGGGCAGGAACTGGGGAGGGGAATCCTCGAAATTCTGTTAGCCTAGGCGAAGGAATGTATAAAAGTTTAGACGGCGGTAAAACCTGGAAATGCATGGGTTTGCAAAAAACCCGCAACATCCATCGAATTCTGATTGATCCCAATAATCCGGATATAGTTTATGCCGGAGTAATGGGAAATCCTTTTGCTGCCCATCCCGAAAGAGGCGTTTATAAAACTACCGATGGAGGAGAAAACTGGAAATTAATTTTGCATACCAATGATACCAGCGGTGTGGGCGATATGGTAATGGATCCTACCAATCCCAATAAAATAATGGTAAACATGTATCAACACCTGCGCACACCCTGGAGTTTACAAGGAGGTGGCACTGGCAGTGGATTGTATGTAACCTATGATGGCGGCAAAAACTTTAAAAAATTAGGCAAGGCCGAAGGGCTCCCCGCCGGTAATTTGGGAAGAATCGGTATTGCAATAGGTAGAAATGACCCGAATAGAATATATGCCCTAGTAGAAGCTACCAAAAACGGATTGTACAAATCGGAAGATGGCGGCAATAAATGGGAACTGGTAAACAGCGAAGCCTCCGTAGTTACCAATCGGGCTTTCTATTTTCAGGATATCGCCATAGATCCGCAAAACGAAAATCGATTGTATAATATCAACCAAATGATTTCCGTAAGTGAAGACGCTGGAAAAAGTTTTAAAACCATTATTCCTTATAGCGGCATTCACCCCGATCACCATGCCTGGTGGATTCATCCATACAATCCCTCCTTCATCATCGATGGAAACGACGGAGGAATCGCCATCTCCCGCGATCGCGGTAAAACCTGGCAGTTTGATGAAAAATTGCCGCTGGGTCAATTCTATCATATTAATGTAGACAATCAAATTCCCTACCATGTGATGGGTGGGCTACAAGATAATGGCAGTTGGCACGGCCCCTCTTATGTATGGGTAAGAAGTGGTATCCGCAATGCATACTGGCAAGGCGTAAATGGTGGAGATGGATTTGATGTAATGCCCGACCCCGAAGATGCCAACTGGGTTTACTCTATGAGTCAGGGTGGCGCCTTAGGCAGATATAATATTGCCACCGGTGAAGATTGGAGTATCCGTCCACCCCGACCCAACCTTACCACGCGCCAACGTTTCAATTGGAATGCCGCCATTGCCCAGGATCCTTTTGAAAAAGGCACTATTTATTATGGTAGTCAATTTGTAAATAAAAGTACCGACCGGGGTACATCCTGGCAAACCATTTCTCCAGATCTTTCCACCAACGACAGTGCCAAAATAGATCAAAGCAATAATGGCGGTTTGTCCGTGGATATTACCGGTGCAGAGAATTTCTGTACCATTTTAGCCATTGAGCCGTCGCCATTGCAGAAAGATGTAATATGGGTTGGTACCGACGATGGGAATGTTCAACTTACTACGGATGGTGGTAAAACCTGGACCAACTTCAGAACCAAAATTCCTGGATTACCGGCTGGTGCCTGGATACCGCAAATCAGAGCATCCCGCCACATTGCAGGAGAAGCTTTTGTGGTAGCCAACGACTATCGCAGAGGTAATCAAGCAACCCTGGTTTTCCGCACCACAGATTTTGGAAAAACATGGACAAGGTTAGCGGATGAAAAAAAGGTGACCGGATATGCCATTTGTGTTTTGCAAGACCCAACTGAACCTAATTTAATTTTCCTCGGAACAGAACAAGGTTTATGGGTAAGCCTTGACAATGGCACTAATTTTCAGCAATTTAAAAACGGATATCCATCGGTATCTACCTACGATTTGGCCATACAGGAAAGAGAAGCCGACTTGGTGATTGCCACTTTTGGAAGAGCCTTGTGGATTCTAGATGATATTCGCCCGCTAAGAAAAATGGCGGCTAATAAAGGGCAGCTCCCTGCCGCTCGCTTAACAGCATTTACACCCCCTACCGGCTATCAGGCGAATATTAAGAATGCATCCGGAATAGAATACAGTACCTGGGGTACCTATGAAGGAGAAAATAAAAAATTCGGTGCCCCTATCAGTTTCTTTGTAAAGAAGAACTATTTGGATACTGGAAAAAATAAAATTCCTGATACCGCAGTTTTAAAAATATTCGATGCCGCTAACGTGCAAGTAAGAACTGTTCGTGCCAAGGCAGACAGTGGATTTAATCGATATTTCTGGGGTATGGAAGGAAAAGGCATTCGCCAAAGTGGCGGCGGTGGCCGAGGTGGCCGGATGGGGGGTGTAAGAAATAATGCTGATGAACCCGGCGGACTACCCGTTGATCCGGGCACTTATAAGGTTGTTATCAGTTTGGGTAAAGATGTAACCGATAGCTGTTTTATCACTGTTCAGGACGATCCAAATGCACCCATCCCGGCAACTGTTCGCGCATCGCTGCGAAAAACCAATCAGCAATTAGATCAATCGACACTAAAACTGGTTGACTTAAATGACCGATTAACAGAAGCAGATGAAATCATTAAAAAAGTAGAAGCCGGCTATAAAGATATGGACCCGAAAAAGGCAGATACGTTGCGCAAAGTAAATAAGGCAATGCAAGACAGTCTGAAAGCCATCCGAGAAGTGCTGAATGGCAAAACGCAGGAAAAGCAGGGATATGGCAATGTTCCACAGGTAACCGTTAATTCACTGATGGGAGAAGCCCGAATGACGGTTATGGGTAAAAGAGCCATTCCGGGTGCCCAGGAACAAAGACTAATTAAAGATGCAGAAGAAGCTGTAAATAAGGTAATTGAAAGGGCCAATAATTTCTTTGGAGAACCCTGGAAAAATTATCAGAATCTGGTAGAAAGCGCCCCAGTTAAAATATTCAAAGACTATACCCCTCTAAAATAATAAGGGGGGTATTAGTTTTTATTAATCAGAAAAACAAAAGGTTTCATGGGCTTTTCCTGTAATATTTGCTGAATCTGATAGGGTTTACGGAAAATCTTATACCGATTGAGGTCTATAAATTCGTGTACCTCACAGAAAAATTCCCATTGTTCCGCTTTCTGCAACAATTTATCTAGTTGGGCTACTTCCCGCTCATAATCTTCATCCCGGGTGAGGGAGGGGCGGGATAATAGTACCAATTCACGTTTAGGTGTGTTCATAAGCAGATAAGCCCCTATTTTTGGTGTGGACAGCCGCAAAACTTGGTACCGTTGTTTTTACGCAACATACCGCAAGAAGAAGCGGTTACTGATATCAGTAACAAAAAAACAATCCATTGGTTTAGTTTTCTTCTCATTCTACAACACTAAATTACGGGAAACGGAACAAAGATAATCACCCAAACCCTTGCATACTCTTAAACAAAATACAAAAGTACTGGTAGCGCCTCTCGACTGGGGTTTAGGACACGCTACCCGATGTATTCCGATCATTAAGGCCTTGTTAAGCCACGGATATGAAGTGCTGCTGGCCGGGGAAGGGGCACAGGCTACCCTATTGCAGGCAGAATTTCCGCAACTTACCCTCCTTCCGCTCAAAGGGTATCGGGTTACCTACAGTACCCATAAGCGGGGAATGGCCTTGAAATTATTATGGCAACTACCCAAAATCTGGCGTGCCATACAATTCGAAAACCGCTGGCTGCGCGAACAAGTTGCACGCCATCAATTTGCCATCATTATATCCGACAACCGATATGGCTTGCATCATCCATCGGTAAAGAGCATTTTTATCACCCATCAACTTACCATTAAAGCCCCCTTTCGGGTAGCCGAAAAATGGTTACAGCGCATTCAATACAGGCTTATTCGTTTATTCAATACCTGTTGGGTTCCGGATATTGCTGGCATGAACAATGCGGCCGGGGTACTTTCTCATCCAGCGGTTCTGCCACCGGTACCTGTTGAATATATTGGATGGCTATCAAGATTTGAACCTAAAAAGCTGCCCTCAACTTATCGGTATTGCATAGTTTTATCCGGACCAGAACCACAAAGAACCCAATTAGAAAATAAATTACTGCACCAGTTAACTGGAGTTACCGATTCGGTTTTATTTATTCGGGGGTTACCGGGAGCAGCAACCCTGCCCACTACCTCACCCAATATTGTTTGCAAAAATCATCTGCCCCAAGAAGCGCTCGAAATAGCCTTACTGCAAAGCGAATGGATTATCAGTAGAACTGGCTATACCACCGTAATGGAAATACTTTGTTTACAAAAAAAAGCCATTCTAATTCCAACACCCGGCCAAACCGAACAGGAATACCTGGCAGAAAGATTGGGGTTGCAAAACTGGGCCTATGCCGTTTTACAAGAAACATTTGAGTGGAAAAAAGCCACTCGAGAAGCCGCTGATTTCGATTATCAATGGCCAGCAAACAACAACTTTCAGGCCACCCAGTTACCTGCCCTGATTCATAAACTGATGAATGAATAATTACTTTTGTACACTATGAAGGGAAACATTCGGGCACATGCCGCAGTTATTGGAGCCAATTTGCTTTTTGGCACTAGCTACTCGGTGGTAAAAATGATTACTCCTGCTTATATACCGGCACTGGCATTGAATGCATTTCGGGTAATTACCGCCATTCTTTTATTTTCACTGGGATATCTTTTGCACCCCGGCAGAGCCTGGCCCGAAAAAAAAGATATCCCCCGACTGATCATTTGCGCGCTTACCGGTATTGTATTTAACCAACTGCTATTTATTAAAGGTGTTTCTCTTACTTCCCCCATTCACAGCGCGCTGTTATCATTGGCAACTCCTTTATTTATAACCGGAATTGCTGCCTGGCTATTGCGTGAAACCTTTACCTTTTTAAAAGCCTTGGGATTACTATTGGGCTTGTCGGGCGCAGCCTTGCTGATTATGCTAAAAACAACTCCCGGAGCCATGCAAAACAGCCTGGAAGGAGATACTATGGTATTGCTGAATGCTATTTCCTATTCCTTCTATCTAGTGCTGATAAAACCCTTGATGGCCAAATATCAGGGAGTGGATATCTTACGTTGGTTGTTTTTGATGGGTGCCATCATTATTCTACCAATAGGGGTTCCTCCGTTAATTCAAACCGATTATAGTACCTGGAGCTGGGTGCAATGGAACGCACTTTTCTTTATTGGAATTGGGATTACATTTCTTGCTTATCTCCTCAATTTATATGGCATAAATCGTATTGGAGCCGCTGCTACGGGAAGCTATATCTATACACAACCGGTATTTGCAGCGATAATCGCCAGTTTATTTTATGGGGAAAAGCTAAGTGGCATGCAGCTAATTGCCGCCATACTCATTTTTAGCGGTGTGTATCTAGCAAATTATAAAAAATCAGTTAGGGCTTTGGGCTGATCGTAAAAGAAAAAATAACGGGTAGCCGCTTTAAACTCACTCCAATGCTTGATATCCGCAGCTACTGCAAAAATG
>JBIINW010000107.1:0-8931 GCA_044337245.1 Sediminibacterium sp.
AAAGAAGCCCTGATTCGTCCGCTTCTCACTATTTCAAAATCAGATCTGCTATCCTATGCAACCACTAATCAGATTGCATTTGTGGAAGATTCTTCCAATGCCCACAATCACTATACACGCAATCAGGTTCGCAATCAATTAATGCCGGTTATACAGGAAATTTTTCCGGATGCCCCTGCACAGATGCTGGCCAATATTAACCGGTTTAGAGAAGGCATACAGGTATATCGAAAAGCCATCTCCTCACAGGTAGAAAAAATAACAACCTTGCACGGATCCGAACAACATATTCCGGTAGAAGCATGGAAAAAATTAGATCCCATCCATACCTATACCTGGGAAATTATTCAAGCTGCCGGATTTCATCCTGCACAAATACCGGCGGTTTTGCAGTTGTTGGATGCTGCAACCGGTAAATATTGCTTATCCTCTACCCACCGCATCATTCGCAACCGCAAACACCTGATTATTGCTCCTTTGGCTAATTCGATACATTCGCTGATTCAGGTTGATAAAGCTGATAAAAATATTTCGTTTTCAAACGGAGTTATTAGTCTGGAAGCCATACCCTACAACAGCATACCGCTGCAAACACCCGATACAGAAGCTTTCTTGCAAGAAGCAGCGTTGGAATTTCCATTACTGATTAGAAAATGGAAAACGGGCGACTATTTTTACCCGTTGGGACTCAACAAAAAAAAGAAAATCAGTCGTTTTTTAATCGATTGTAAATTGTCGGTAACGGAAAAAGAAAAAGTATATGTGTTGGAGAGCAATCACAAAATTGCCTGGGTTATTGGCTATCGGATAGATCATCGTTTCCGATTACAGAAGAAAGAGGGGATGGCACTACACCTTCAATATCAAAAATAGTTCATCACTTCGGCAATGAAGTGTTGGATGGGTTTGAAATCCGTAAATAGTACAGCAGTAACAATCAGAAAAACTATCCCGTACAAAGCACCCCAGATATGGGCAGAATGGTTGATGGTACCCCGCCCTTTACTACTTAAATAAGCTGAAACCAGCAGGAATAGCGGACCAAAAATAAATGCTGGAATACCGATTGGAATGGGAAAAATGCTCAAAGGCATAGATGGGTATAGAAAAATTCCACAAAAAATTACAGCGGATACGGCTCCGGAAGCACCCAGACTATAATAATGATCGTCGTGCTTATGTTTTTCGAAACTGGGCATCATTGCAGCAGGAAGCGCAGTGAGGTAAAGCACTGCAAAAAAAACAGTACCGGCACCACCATAAATACTTCGGAAAGCATTTTCTACCAAATCGCCAAACATGTAAAGGGTATACATGTTGAATGCCAAGTGCAGAAAATCGGCATGAATAAAGCCCGAGCTAAAAAACCGATACCATTGGCCACGCTGATTTACTGCGGGGGGATGAAATATCATTTCACCCATCATATTTTCATTGGAAAAAGCCAGAAAAGATAATAAACAGGTTACCAGCAGGATAATGATAGTAAAGGATAGCATATTCGATATAATTAGCCAATGTATACCTCAAATGTAGCTAGATACGGCAACAATTCGGGTACCAATTAGGCATGATGGTATTTTTCGTTGCGCATAATGGTACAAGCCCTGTACAATTGCTCTGCCAGTATTAACCGCACCAGCATATGAGGAAAAACCAGATTGGATAAACTCCAGCAAAAATCAGCTCTTTTTTTAACCGCATCACTTACTCCATAGGCACCTCCGATTAAAAAAATCAGGTTTTTGGTTCCCTGTTCGGCATTTTTTTGCAATAATGTAGCAACATCCGGGGAAAATAAATTTTTACCCCGTTCATCCAGCAAAATAAGTTTATCAGTGGGCTGCAATAAAGCCAATACTTTTTTGCCCTCTTCTTCTTTCAATAAAGGCGCATCCATATTGGCTGCCTGTTTGGGTGGGGGAATGATTTGCCAGGAAATAGCATAATAATGTTCAATTCTTTTAGAAAATAACAGAATACCCTCTTTCACATAGTTTTCGCTCGGTTTTCCGATTGTCCAGCAATAAATCGTCATAAAATTCTATTTTAATTTTCCCAGCAATATAAATAGTTACAAATAGATGAATAGATAAAATATTGACTTAATAATCTGCTTTACAAAAAATTATAAATTATAAATTATAGTAATTTATAAAATTAATAATTAATATTAAAAATATTCATTAAAATTAAATATTATCAAAATGTTAATGAAAATAAAAATTGTTTACTTTTAGCCATAATGTTGGCCTTAAATGGTTTGTGTTTTTTAGAGCAATCAATTAATAATTATTTCACTTGATATGCAACAAATTTTCACAATCACTTGTCAATTATACAATTAGTAATCAATTTTTCAATCTCTAAACCAACCAAATGAAAAAAATCGCCATCCTGTTCTGGTGCCTTGCGCTACTTTCGGTGCAATTGGCAGCACAGACTACGAAAACGGTTAGCGGTAAAATTACCGATGATAAGGGTTTACCCTTGTCAGGTGCAACCATTAATGCTTTGGGTAGCAATAATGCCGTAGTTTCCACTACTGTTACGGATGCCAATGGTAATTATTCCATCCGCGTAACCGATCAGGTTAAAAGTATCAAAGTAGGCTATGTAGGCCTTGAAGAGAAGACAGTTGCGCTAGGTGGCAAAACGGCTCTTTCTGTTCAACTTAGCAATGCTTCTGCTAACTTAAATGAGGTGGTTGTAGTGGGTTATGGAACCCAGCGCAAGAAAGACCTCACTGGTAGTATTTCAACTATCACTGGAGACAAGGTTCGGGATATGCCACTACAGAGTTTCGACCAAGGTTTATCAGGTCGCGCAGCCGGGGTAAGTATCACCATTCCGAACGGAGTGCTGAACAATCCCCCTGTTATTCGGATTCGTGGTATTAATTCTATTAGTTTAAGTTCTTTCCCTCTAGTTGTTATTGATGGTATTCCATCCTACTCCGGTGATGTGGGTAACGGAAACGCTGCTAATAATCCATTAGGTGATATTAATCCTGCAGATATTGAAAGTATCGACGTATTGAAGGACGCTGCAGCAGCCGCCATTTATGGTTCACGTGCTTCTGCCGGGGTTTTGTTGATTACTACCAAGAAAGGAAAGCAAGGTCGTGCCAAAGTTAATTACGATGCATGGGTAGGTTTTACCACTGCCTTCAACCTGATTCCTGTATTGGATGGTCGTGAATATGAAACCATTAAAAATGAAGGACTTACCAATGCCGGTACAGCACCCAATGGAACCACTAGAGGTTTCTATCCATATCTCAGACCAGATGGCAGTGCAGTTAGCACCAACTGGTATGATTTTATCTATCGTACAGGCCTTTCGCAAAATCATAACGTAAGTGTATCTGGTGCCAATGAGAAAACCAGTTACTACTTCAGTGCTGCTTATACAAAGCAAGAGGGTTTTATTCGCTCAAATGATTTTACTCGTTTGAATGCGACGATGAGCCTAGACCACAAAGTAAATAACCGCCTAACAATTGGTGGTAAATTTCAATATGCGAACAGTAATAATACTGGTGTAAACTCAGGTTCTACTCCCGGTGGTGCTTTCGCAACATCAGGTATTGGTCGCTTAGGTTTTAACCTGATGCCCAATGTTCCCGTTTACCTGAACGATGGAAGTTACAATATCAACCGAGTGAGTAACACGATTGGTCAGGGTGCTAATATTACTCCCATTCAGTTTACCAACCCACAGGTACTGTTAGATCTGAATACTTTCAGCTCATTATCCGAGCGCGTAATAGGAAATGCGTATGTAGGATTTAAAATAGCCGATGGTCTTACCTTCCGCTCCACTTATGGCATCGATAACCTAAATACGGTTAACAAGGCATTCCAAAATGCTTTACACGGAGATGGAGTAACCAATGGCGGTAATGCCTTTAATACCTTGCAAACCTACCGCCGCTGGAACTGGACCAATGTGCTGAATTACAACAAGTCGTTCGGTGATCATAACATTGCAGCCCTAGTTGGAACGGAAGAACAATATACCTCTCAAGAAGGATGGGGTGCCAACCGCCAAGGTGTAACGGATCCGTTCTACAATGAGTTCCAGGGTGGCTTCAATACCATTGTACCTTCAGGAAACTTCCTGGGTGAAAACTACCTGGTATCTTATTTCGGTCGTATCAACTACGATTACAAGAAAAAATACCTCTTTTCAATAAATGGCCGTCGCGACGGGTACTCTGCGTTCGCGCCTGAAAACAAATATGGTAACTTTTGGGGTGCCTCTGCAGGTTGGGTAGTTAGCCAAGAAAAATTCTTCGAAAAAGCCAATCTGGATAAAGTATTTAGCAATTTCAAATTAAGAGGTAGCTACGGAATTGTAGGTAATAACCAAGGTATTGGCGACTTCGCTTTCTATAGTTTCTACAGCAGCGGTTTATATGCCACCAACCCAGCCCTGGCTTTCTCGCAAGCAGGTAACCGTAATCTACGTTGGGAAACCAGTAAAAAAACAGATGTAGGTGTTGAAATGGGATTCTTCAAAGGCCGCGTGAATCTTGAAGCTACATACTTCCTGAATGATGTTGATAACCTGGTTCTGGCAGAACCGCAATCTCCATCCAGAGGTATTCCGGGTAACTCAATTCTTTCCAATATTGGTAGCATGACCAACAAAGGCTGGGAGTTTACTTTGAATATGAATTTGATACAGAAGAAGGAATTCTCATGGACTTCCAACTTCAATATTACTTTTATGAAAAACGAAGTAACTGCACTTGCTGCAGGCAATGCTGATATTAATCCAGCAACTTCTGGTTTGGAAAGGCCAAGTCTTATACGTGTTGGTCAATCTATAGGAAGTTTCTACGCTGTTCGTACAGGTGGGGTAAATCCAGCTAATGGTCAGCGGATATTCTTCTACCGTGATGGAACTGCTGTTCAGTTTAACTTGGCAGCACCAGCCGCTTCTCGATGGACACTGGTTTCTAGCGGAGCAGTAGCTCCCCGTGTTGCAGACCAAGCCAATGATGGAGTGCTTATCGGACCAGCCCTGCCGAAATGGACAGGGGGTTGGGAAAATACCTTCCGCTGGAAATCTTTTGACGTTAACTTCTTATTCTTCTTCTCAGGTGGAAACTATGTATACAACGGAACCAAAGCCGGTATGCGCGACATGAGAAGCTGGAATAACTCTAAAGAAGCTTTAACCAGATGGCAGAAAGCCGGAGATATTACCAATATACCCCGGATTGTATTCGGAGATAATATTTCCAATGGATCTGGCGTAGTAATCAGCGAAAACGTTGAAAAAGGCGATTTCCTAAAGCTGCGTAACATTACATTTGGTTACTCACTTCCAAAGAATATAACTGATAAAATTGGTATTAATAGTTTCCGCGTATACGGACAAGTGATGAATGCCTTTACCCTCACCGCCTATACAGGATATGATCCTGAAATTTCTTCTAATGGTAATGGTAATAGTAATCCTAGCGTAGACAGAAACTCAGTACCACAGGCAAGAAGCTTCAATTTTGGCGTGAATGTTGGTTTCTAAATCTTTAAAATAAATAATCATGAAAATTAAAATAATTTCTATATTTCTACTGGCGCTGATGGCTGTAGGATGTAGTAAAGAAAAACTAGACCCGATACCGCAAACTGACTTGTCGGATGCTGTTGCCTTTAGTGACTCCAGCAGAAGTGTTCAACAAGTATTCGGATTGTATTCTGCATTGAAACAAGGTCAAATGTATGCAGGTCGTTATCAGGTATACCAAGATGTACGTGGTGAGGAATTTCTCAACCGTACCAATAATGCAGTAACTGCCTGGTTAACCTGGCAATTTAACTTAACAGCCAGTGCCAATGAAGTACAGGGCTTTTGGGCTGCTTGTTATGCAACCATTAACCGTTGCAATGTGGTTATCAATGGACTGAACACTTCTCCCGTAAGCGCTGCTCTTAAACGTAATCTTATAGGAGAGGCAAAAGTAGTTCGTGCGATTTCCTATTTCATGTTAATGCAGTTATATGCAAGACCATTTACAGATGGTAATGGCACCAAATTGGGTGTGATTTTAAAATTGCAACCAGAAACTTCCAGTGGCAATCAAGATCAGGCACGTGCGACTGCAGCTGATATTTATGCGCAAATCATTAAGGATTTGAATGAGGCTGAAAATGAACTCCCTATTTCCTATGGTGCAAATGCTGGATTTAATACCAACAGAGCACACCGCAATACTGCCATTGCTTTAAAAACACGCATGTACCTGAATATGGGACAGTGGGCGAATGTTCTTACTGAAGCCAATAAAATCGTTCCTGCGGGTGCTCCCTGGAGAGCCGCATCGGGAGTTGCCAATGAACTGGTGCCAACTTTCTCTACCATCTTTACCAACTACACCAATAGCGAAATGATTTTGTCGATGCCTTTTACAGCCCTAAATACTCCGGGCGGACAAAACTCTTTGGGACATTATTACAATCCCGGTCCTGTTGGAGGTGGTGAATTTTCTCTTAACACAACTGGTCAAGGTATTGCTGCCAATACCGATTGGAGAGCTTCAGATGCTCGTCGCAGTTTCCTCGTGGTTAATGGAGGACAAACTTGGCTGAGCAAATTTCCTAATCCGGTAAACGCTGCAGATCCGAGTCCGGTTATTCGCTATGCCGAAGTAATGCTGAACCTGTCGGAAGCACTGGCAAGAAATGCTGCCGGTACTGCTGTTGATGCGCGCGCACTTGCCCTTTTAAATGCTGTTCGTAAGCGTTCCGACCCTACCGCTGCCGATTTTGCTCCGGCTGATAAGGATGCGCTGGTAAACCTGATCTTAACCGAAAGAAGAATCGAATTCTTAGGAGAAGGTCTCAGAACCTCTGATATTACTCGTACCAATGCAACATTCCCAGCAAAAGGAACAATAAGTTCAATTGCCCCAACAACCGATCAATATATCTGGCCAATTTCTATCGCCGAATTATTGGTAAATAAAGCTTGCCAACAAAACCCCGGTTATTAATCGCATACCGATTGTATAATAAAAAAGCCCCTTCGCCGAATGCGAAGGGGCTTTTTTAATGTTATTTGTATAACCCGAAAAAGTCTGATTAACTAAGCCAATAATCCTCAATATGATTTTCATACGACCTAAGAAAAAGTAGGCGTTCATCAGTTTGCCAATCAAAAAAATATTATTTATCAATCAGTTGAAAGGGTATATTCAAGTAATAATTAACGTACAGAATTCAATATCCTCATGCGAACCATCTGCAAAACCAGTGCATGATTCAGGGAAAAAATACTGAGTGTTTACGCTAATCCATTAATTTACAATATAATCACTATAAAAAAAAGCAATAATACTAGCATGCAACAACTGAAATTAATGATTTGTGGTACCTAATTAAATAGTCCAATAAAATAATTGAATCCTTTAACGAAAGTTTTCACTCCCAAGTAGTGAAATAATTATAAGTTTGACAGTACAAATTCACCATTAAATTAATAGACAAATGGAAAATCAACCCAACTTCCAGCCGCGATTATTTTCTTTCAAAAAAATAGCTGTCCTCTTCTCCGCATTTGCTTGCCTATTTGCATTTTCCTCCTTTACCCCGATCCCCAATAATTCTGATGCCATTGTGGGCGTTTGGAAAACGGGAGAAGGAACTGCGATGGTGCGTATTTATAAAAATGGAGAAAAATACCAGGGCAAAATTGTATGGCTACAAGAGCCCAACGACCCCGAAACGAAAAAGCCGAAAGTAGATAAAAATCACCCGGATGAGGCAACCAGAACGAGACCTATTCTAGGACTTATCAATGTTTGGGGCTTTGTGTTTAAAGAAGATAATCTCTGGGATGATGGTAATATATATGATCCCAAAAATGGGAATACCTATTCCTGCACCATTCGTATGGAAAATGCAAACACGATATCCGTAAGAGGTTATATTGGGGTTTCACTAATTGGAAGAACCGATACCTGGACTCGTCAGATAGCCAAATAATTGTTCTATACCTAGCTACCAATAAAAAAGCCCTGTAAATCAGGGCTTTTTTGATGGGGGTTTGTTTCAAACATCAGGGGGAAACAAAGTTGATACTGATATTAAAATATAAAGGATTGCCCAGTTGACTGGAAAAATACAATTGATTTTTATTGCGGGCATTGTACGAATCCATCACATCAAAACGCCAGTTATATCGTAATCCCGCCTGTGCAGATAACCAGAAAAACCCACTGATTTTTTTATCCCACATAATCCGGGGTTTCAACTCACTCCGCTGGATAAAAACCGTTCCATTTTTGCTATTGGGTAAATCCATCAAAAATTGATTCCCTTCTAACTCAAAACCCAATTGCAGGATATTGGAGGTTGAAAAATTATACCGTAAGTGACCCCGGGCGGGCAATAACAATTCCATACCCCAATGATCATTAAAGGTTTTATTCCAAAATAAAACGGGCAGATGTATCATTTGTCCAGCCCGATAGGTGCGTGCAATACCGGTACCAATCATGTTCTTCTCCGATTTTTTCCATCCGTAAATAAGGGCACCGCTAAAAGTATAGGCTTGGCTTGTTACATCACTGATTCGCTGGAAAACCCCGTTAGCATCTAGGCTACCCTGTATGATTAAAAATCTTTTCTCATCCAGTGGCTTAAAAATCGTTGTATTAATACCGGCGCTGGTCATGGTATTTTCGTTTAACGACTTCGCAAATAGGTTAGACCCTGGGTTCTCAATCGAAAAACGGCTACCCCAATAACTGGCGCCCAATTGCCAGATGAAGCGGTTAGTAGAGACTACCGGAACATTCACCTGAAATCGAAGCGCAGATACCCGATTCACTGAATAGGTCTCGGTTTCCGGTCGGGCATTTGAAAAGCGAACATCTGGCATTGTAAAACTGCCGTGTTGCTCATATCCAATACTAAC
>JBIINW010000011.1:0-29534 GCA_044337245.1 Sediminibacterium sp.
AAGGTCGATTACAACTGATGCAAATTTTTGAAGGGAGGTACGATTTATTTCCTTTAGCACTACCCATAGATACAATCTGGTGAATTATTCTTTTACCGTTTTAATCAGTCCATCCTGTTTTCGAATAAAATAGACTTTTTTGTTCTCTAGGTATTCAACAGAACCATCCAACAACTTATTGGCTCTGATATCGAAGTCGTTGAGCAGTCTAAATTCCTTGTCTGAAAGATGTTGCAGGATGTTGTTCGGGTATTTGGCCAGCAGTTTACCAAAATGATACATGGCCTCAAAGCCTTTGAAAACCATATCTCCGGCTTTTCCGGCTAATTTATTTTTATACGCTGCGGATATATAATTAACTGCCTTCTCGTTCTTTTTGAGTTGAAAGTGGCTGGTATAAATAATTTCCATAAACTTACTGTAATCTCTTCCCGTTTCCCAAGTGGGCATGCCGATGATCACCGACCGGTATAACTTAGCGGTTCCAAGTGTGCGGGTTAGGTTAAAAGCAAATTCATCCTGCAAGGATCCACAGAGGGTTATATTTTCCTTGGTACTGTCGAGGGATACTAATACTTCCTCGGGCATAAAACCATCTCTTAGTTCAATCGGATTTAATTTGAGTTTGGTGCCAGGTGTTTTTTTATTCAACTCCTCCAAGGTTTGTTGAATCATATCTTCAGTAGCACCTTTTCTTTTAAATAGGTTGATTGGCTGCGTAGGATAGTTACGCTGGAGATATTTGAAAATTGCTTCCAGATGTACTTTTAGGGTTGGATTGATCAGCACAAAGTAGGGGTTTTGTGTTACGCCTCCGTCGTTCGGAAAGGTGTAAGACAGCAACGGGATTTTTTGTTCTTTGCTAAAATCGGCCAGTGGTTTGATATCGTTTCGGGCAGTAAACACTGCCACCATCAGCTTTGATTGTTTCAAAGTATCTCCCTCAAGTGCCTCTTCAAGCGTGGGCTGCATGCTTTTTGTATCTTGAAAAATAACCCGCAGTTTTACTTTTTCTTTATTGAGCGAATCTACTGCCAGCATCATTCCCTGGTAAAACTCCAGCGATGACCAAATTTGCCTTGGCATGCCTCCATTGCCTAATTTGTATTCTCCATCTATGAAAGCCGAATCTATATACACGGGAGCAAATACTGTAATCGTGGGAATTGAAATAACACTATCCTGTGCTTGCAAGGTGTTGCCATGCAGCATAGCTAACAGCGAGAGCCATCCATATACGAGCAAATGTTTCATCATTGGTTGATGCGTTATTCCCATTCAATGGTAGCTGGTGGTTTGCTACTGATATCATACACCACCCGGTTAATACCTTTCACTTGATTGATGATTTCATTGGAAATATCAGCCAAAAATGTATAGGGGAGATGTGCCCAATCCGCCGTCATACCATCTACCGAAGTAACCGCACGCAGGGCAATGGTATATTCATAGGTTCTTTCGTCGCCCATAACACCTACACTTTTAACTGGCAACAAAATAGTACCCGCCTGCCATACCGATTGATATAGATTATGCTTCTTAAGACCTTCTATATAAATAGCATCTGCTTTTTGTAAAAGCTCCACTTTATCAGCAGTAACTTCTCCGAGGATTCTGATGGCAAGTCCAGGACCTGGAAAGGGATGGCGGTTGATCATTTCTTCCGGAATGCCCAATTCCAATCCTACGCGGCGAACCTCATCTTTAAAAAGATATCGTAGGGGCTCAACCAAACTCAATTTCATGATATCGGGTAATCCCCCCACATTGTGGTGCGATTTAATAGTAGCCGAAGGGCCATGCACACTCACACTTTCAATTACATCCGGGTAAATAGTGCCTTGTCCTAAAAAGTGGATATCGGTTAGCTGATGGGCTTCGCGATCGAATATTTCTATGAAAGCTTTTCCAATAATTTTTCTTTTTTCTTCCGGATCGGTTTTTCCGGCCAGGCGGGCATAAAAATAATCCCGGGCATCTACGCCTTTCACGTTCAACGCTAATTGGCGGTAGGTGGTGAGTACCTGCTCAAATTCATCCTTGCGTAATAAGCCGTTGTCTACAAATATGCCAAACAAGTTTTCACCAATAGCGCGGCTAATCAGGGTGGCAGCAACTGTACTGTCTACCCCGCCACTCAATGCCATAATAACTTTCCGGTCTCCGATGGTTTCTTTGAGGGATGCTACGGTTTCATCTATAAAGTGAGCGGAGGTCCAGCTTCCCGAGCATCCGCAAATGGTGAACAAGAAATTTTGTATTAATTGCTTGCCATGGGTGGAGTGATAAACTTCCGGATGAAATTGAATGCCATACAGAGGATGGTAGTCGCCGGTTTTTTTAAAAGCAGCCACCGGAATACTTTCTGTGGTAGCTAATATTTCGCAATGATCGGGCAATTGCGTAATAGAGTCACTATGGCTCATCCATACCTGTGATTGTTCGGGTATGTTGGTAAGCAATGGGTCGGCCAGGCGGGTTTGTAAAAGCGCACGCCCGTATTCCCTTTTATTCGATTTATCTACTCTACCTCCCAGTAGGGTTGCAGAAAGTTGGGCTCCATAGCAAATACCCAATACCGGCACTTTTTGCAGCATTTCTTCTAATGCAACCCGTGGGGCATTTTCATCATTTACACTGAATGGGGAGCCGCTTAAAATGATTCCTTTTATAGAGGCATCATACTGAAACAACTTATGAAAAGGAATAATTTCGCAATAAACGTTCGCCTCTCTTACGGCACGAGCGATCAGTTGGGTAAACTGGCTGCCAAAATCGAGGATTAGAATTTTTTCTATCATGATTGCGAAGGTAATTGAATTTTCTTTCGAATAAGGTACCCTGCCTTGGAGGTATTGCCCAAAAAAAAGCCCCGAGTTAAATCGGGGCCTTCGTTTATATTTTGATGGGAGCGTTTATTTGGCAGCAGCAGCATTGGCCTTTTTGGTCAATTTGCTTTTCAGGTTAGCCGCTTTGTTCTTATGAATAATACCTTTTTTGGCAAGTTTATCAATCATAGAAACCACGTTGGGTAAACCATCGGCATAGGCCTGGTCACCTTCCTTGGTTTTCAGATCGCGGATTGCGTTACGCGTAGTTTTACCGTAGTAGCGGTTGCTGTCTCGGCGCTTGGAAGCTTGTCTTACATCTTTTTTGGTAGCTGCGTGATTAGCCATTGTGTATTTTTTTCGGGACGGCAAAGTTAGTGATTCCCCGTGAAATGGTGAAATTAAAACCAAAAAAAATCAAAAAACTGCTTGTTCCGCGTTATTTTATCCCTTTTTGAGGGGGGGAGTATGGGCTAGTTGACCGATATTTGCAACCCGACAACCAACCCTGTTGCCTGAATTATGAAAGACTTTTCATACATAACCAACTCTCATCCTGCCTTTATAGAAGGTATGTACCAATCTTTTCTGCAAAATCCGGAAAGTGTAGATGCGGATTTACGTAAATTTTTTGAGGGATTCGACTTTGCCGTTACAAATGGAGCCGCTCAGGTACATGCCCCTTTGACTTCTTCTGAGCCTCCGGTGCCTTCTGAACCTCCGGCGCCTTCTGAACCTCCGGTGCCTTCTGAACCCTCTGAATCATCTGTACCTTCTGCTCCTCCGGCACCCGTTTTGCCTAGCACCGGGGATGGCGTGGATACTGCCCGAGAAATTGCGGTATATCGGTTGATTTTGGGATATAGAAATAAGGGGCACTTGCTGGCTATTACCAATCCTATTCGGCCCCGGAAAGACAGGGGTGCTAATTTAGACCTTGATTTCTTTGGTTTGGGCGAGCCGGATTTAGATCGGGTATTTTATGCCGGTAGTTTATTGGGAATGCCCGGTGCAAGTTTGCGCGACATTTTAGCCAAATTACAACAAACCTATGCGCAACATGTTGGGATTGAGTTCAAATACATCAGTGATCAGAAAAAAATTGACTTCCTAACCCGAGAAATGGAATCTGGATTTTCTCAGCCATTGTCTATCGAAAAGAAGAAAAGAATTTTAGAGAAACTGAACCAGGGGGTGATGTTTGAGAAGTTCTTACATACGAAATATATCGGACAAAAACGGTTTTCGTTGGAAGGGGGAGAAACTACCATCGCAGCGCTCGATACGATTATCAATGTGGCCGCCGAGCTAGAAGTAGCGGAAGTGGTAATTGGAATGGCCCACCGCGGGCGGTTGAATGTTTTGGCCAATATCATGGGAAAAACCTACAACCAAATTTTCAGTGAGTTTGAAGGAACTGCCCAGATAGACCAAACCATGGGAAGTGGTGATGTGAAATACCATATGGGGTATGGAAGTGATGTGCCTACGCCTTCAGGAAAAACGATGCGCCTCAAATTAATGCCAAATCCTTCGCATCTGGAAGCGGTTGATCCGGTTGTGTTGGGATTTGCTCGTGCCAAGGCAGATGTGTTGTATCAAAGTGATTTTGATAAAATTTTACCGGTGCTGATTCACGGAGATGCTTCCGTAGCTGGTCAGGGTGTAGTGTATGAAGTATTGCAAATGTGTAACCTGCGGGGATATTATACAGGTGGAACCATCCATTTTGTAATCAATAACCAGATTGGCTTTACTACCGATTTTGATGATGCGCGCAGTGCCGATTATTGTACTTCTGTTGCCGCCATGGTGCAGGCACCGGTATTGCATGTAAACGGAGATGATGCAGAAGCCGTTGTAAAATGTGCCGAAATAGCTACCCGTTATCGCAACGAATTTAACAGCGATATTTTTATTGATATGGTTTGCTATCGCAAGCATGGACATAACGAAGGCGACGATCCAAAATATACGCAGCCGCAGTTATATGCTTTGATAGATAAGCATCCCAACCCACGGGAAATATATACAACCTATCTGTTGCATAATGGAGCGGAAGATGCCCAGTTATTGGCGAAAGACATGGAGAAAAAGTTCTGGTCTGATTTGCAGGAGCGGCTGGATGAGGTAAAGCAACACCCCCTGCCTTACAATTATCAGCCACCGGAGCTCGCCTGGAAGAGTTTGCGAAAAGCGCATGCACATGATTTTATTGCGTCGCCCGAAACTGGCATACCAGAGCAGGTGTTTCATCAATTATTTCAGCAGTTGATGAAGTGGCCCGAAAATTTTCAGCCCCTGAAAAAAGTTGAAAAGCTGATACAGGAAAAAATTAAATTACTGGAAACAGAACAAAAAGTAGACTGGGCAACGGCAGAATTGCTTGCTTATTCCTCTTTGTTAGTAGAAGGAAAAATGGTTCGCATGAGTGGGCAAGATGTTCAACGTGGAACCTTTAGCCACCGACATGCTATCATTCGGGATGAGCAAACGAATAAGGGATATAACCGACTGAATCATTTTAATCAGGAGCAAAAGAAATTTAGAATTTATAATTCTTTGCTGAGTGAGTATGCAGTGTTAGGATTTGAATATGGGTACTCACTAGCTAACCCCGATGCATTGGTAATTTGGGAGGCTCAGTTTGGTGATTTTTCCAATGGAGCTCAAACCATCATTGATCAGTTTTTAGCTGCAGGTGAGCAAAAATGGCAACGCCAAAATGGGGTAGTAATGTTTTTACCACATGGATATGAGGGGCAGGGTCCGGAACACAGCAGTGCCCGTATGGAAAGATTCCTGCAACTCTGTGCTGAACTCAATTTGGTAGTAACTAATATAACGGGTGCGGCAAATTTATTCCATGCATTAAGAAGGCAGCTTGCCTGGCCTTTCCGAAAATCGCTGATTAACTTTTCTCCCAAAGCCAACCTGAGAAGTGCCGGCACCTTTAGTTCCGTTAAAGAATTTATCCACGGACGCTTTCGGGAAGTGATAGACGATGAAGCGGTAACTGATCCGGATAGTATTCGTAAAGTGATTTTATGTTCCGGTAAAATATATTTTGAGTTGCTAGAAAAGCAACAGGTCGATCAGCGGAAAGATATTGCCCTAGTTCGCTTAGAGCAGTTATATCCATTGCCCGTTAATCAGTTAGAAAAACTGCATCGGAAATACCAAGCAGCCACCTGGTTTTGGGTACAAGAAGAGCCGCAAAATATGGGAGCAGCTTCTTTTCTACAGATGAATCTGAAGTCGTTCCCTTTCGGAGTTATCAGCCGAAATGCCAGCGCAGCTACTGCAACCGGTTACGCCAAAATACATGCCCTGGAGCAGGCACAAATTATTGCTACTGCTTTTAGTGTTTGATTAATAAACTGAATACAAATTGTATGATTGATATAAAAATACCTTCTATCGGAGAATCTATCAGTGAAGTTACTTTGCTAAAATGGACTCAACCCGAGGGCGCCTGGGTAGAAAGAGATCAGGTGATTGCTGAGCTGGAAAGTGAGAAAGCGACTTTTGAAGTGAATGCCGAACAAGCCGGTATCTTACAACAATTAGCCAAAGAGGGAGATAGCTTACGCATTGGAGATATAGTAGCTAAAATAGATGAAACGGCTGCTCGACCTGCAGAAGTTCCGGTAGCCGAAAAAACAGAAGCACCTGCAGCCGCACCTGCTACCACAGTGCCATCCCCCGCACCCACAACTGCTGCCATTCCCAAAGCAACCCCGGTTGCCTCTGCGATTATTGCCAATACACAAGTAGATGTAGCTGCTATTAAGCCAACGGGTGTGCATGGAAAAATTGTAAAGCAAGATGTGCTGGATGTGTTGAAGAATCCCGGTAAAAAGGCATTTGAAGGTGCCGAACTCATGTCGCGGAATCTGCGTCAGGAAAAAATGAGCAATCTGCGCAAAACCATTTCCCGCCGGCTTGTAGAGGCCAAAAATTCTACCGCCATGCTCACTACTTTTAACGAAGTAGATATGACGAAAATTATGGCCATTCGCAAAGACTATAAGGATAAATTCAAGGAATTACACGGCGTGAATTTGGGATTTATGAGCTTCTTTGCCAAGGCCTGTGCAGTGGCATTGAGTGAATGGCCCACTGTAAATGCTTCCATTGATGGCGACCAGATTGTTTACCACGATTATGCAGATATCAGCATTGCGGTAAGCACCCCTCGTGGATTAACTGTTCCGGTGGTGAGAAATGTAGAAAGTTTAAGCATGGCCGATATTGAAAGGAAAGTTGTGGAACTGGCGGGTAAGGCAAGAGACAGCAAGTTAACCGCTGATGAACTGCAAGGGGGAACTTTTACGATTACTAATGGAGGGGTTTTTGGAAGTTTGATGAGTACCCCCATTATCAATATACCGCAGAGTGCTATTTTGGGTATGCATAAAATACAGGATCGGCCCATGGCGGTAAACGGACAAGTGGTTATTTTACCCATGATGTACCTGGCATTGAGTTACGATCACCGAATTATTGATGGAAGAGAGAGTGTAGGATTTTTAGTTCGTGTGAAAGAATTACTGGAGAATCCTTCCTGGTTGTTGATTGGGAAAGATCCTGTGAAATCTTTATTAGAATTATAAGTCGGCATATGCTATCTGCCTCCTTTGCAGCATCCACGCCGGCAGGCAGGCGATATATCAGCTATTTGCAAACAGCTGATGCACTGGTAAGTAAATACAGCGGTACTGAGCCCCTTGCTGCTTATTTGAAAAAGTATTTTACTGCTAATAAGAAACATGGCGGTAGCGATAGAAAACATATCAGCACCCTTTGCTATGGTTTTTTTAGGTTGGGAAATTTTGGAAGCGAATGGTCCGGGGCAGCACGCTGGCAAGCAGTAATATTCTTAAATCCCCCTGCAGAAATAATAGCCAAAGAGCTTTTACCTGAATCCTGGCGATTGCATCTTGCAGATCCGTTGTTTGATAAATTCAGCTGGTTAGCAACAATGGGTTTATCCGGAAACTGGCAGTCTATTTTTCCTTTTATACATCTGTTGAGTGAAAATATTACTGAGAACGATTTTGTTGCCAGTCATTTACGCCAACCCGATTTATTTCTTCGGGTACGCCCGGGCAAATGGTCTCAAGTAGAAAAAAAATTACAAGCAGCCGGAATCGAATTTCACAAAGTTACAGCAGATGCTCTATCCCTTCGCAATACTACTTCTATTGAGCAGATACTGAAAATTGATGAGGAAGTGGTGATTCAGGATTTGAGTTCTCAGCGGGTTGCTGAATTATTTAACCATATTCCAACAGATACTACCAAGCCTTTAACGGTTTGGGATGCTTGTGCGGCAAGTGGAGGTAAGTCGATACTCGCCAAAGATTATTTTGGCCCTATTCGATTAACGGTGAGCGATGTTAGAGCAACCCTATTGCATAATCTCGCAAAGCGTTTTGCCAAAGCCGGCATAAATACCTTTGATCAACGAGTAATAGATTTAAGTAAAGCTGGTTTTGCATTGCCTCCGCAACAGCTGGTAATTTGCGATGTACCTTGTTCGGGCAGCGGAACCTGGGGCAGAACACCAGAACAGATTCGTTTTTTTACCAAAGAAAAATTGGCTGATTATAACCAACGCCAACGGGCGATCCTTACACAGGTTGCCCCAACCGTTGCCGAAAGTGGCTATCTGTTGTATATCACCTGTTCGGTGTTTCGCAGCGAAAATGAAGCAATGGTAAGCTGGTTGCAACAAGCGTTTCCCTTCCGTTTGGTTGAAAATAAATTATTGGAAGGCTATCAGCATCGAGCCGATACCTTGTATGCTGCTTTGTTACAAAAAATTTCGTAAAAAAAGTAAGCGCAATATTACGAGCGCTGAATAATTCCTCCGCCCATCACATCATCCCCTTCGTAAAAAACAGCGCTTTGTCCGGGTGCAATACCCTTTACTGCACCTGGAAACTGAACGGCTATGCCGGCCGAATGGGGCGTAAGAATGGAGTGTGCTCCGGGATCTTTATAACGGATTTTGGTAATAGCTTCCGTGGGGGCATCTATGCCTGCATATTTTAGCCAGTTGATTCTAGTAACCTGCATATCCGTTTTGTCTAAATCATTTTCCTCTCCCAATACAACTACATTGGTTTCCGGATCTATGGCCGTAACATATACTGGATGACCAAGCGCGATATCAAGCCCTTTTCGTTGCCCAATGGTATAGAATGGGTATCCTTTGTGTTGCCCTAATTTTTTCCCGGTTTTGTCTACAAACCATCCTCCATTCACGCGTTCTTCTAATCCTTCCACTTTTCTTTTCAGAAAGCCGCGATAATCGTTGTCGGGCACAAAGCAAATCTCATAGCTCTCGCTTTTTTTGGCCAATTCGGGATAACCATAATCAACTGCCATTTGTCGGATGGCAGATTTTCTAAAACTACCTAGGGGTAACAGGGTTCTACTCAGCAATTCCTGATCGAGGCCCCATAGAACATAGCTTTGGTCTTTGGTTTCATCCAAGCCTTTGCTGATAACATATCGATCATTGGTATGTTTACGAACGGAGGCATAGTGACCGGTAGCGATGAATTCGCAATCCAAGGCATTGGCTCTTTTTAACAGGGCCCGCCATTTGATATGGGTATTACACATCACACAGGGATTGGGTGTTCTGCCCGCGAGGTATTCTTCTACAAAATTCTCCACTACAAAATCGCCAAACTCATCGCGTATATCCAGAATAAAGTGGGGGAAGCCATGATGAACAGCTGCCTGCCGGGCATCATTGAATGAGTCTATATTGCAACAGCCGGTTTCTTTAGTAGAAGTGGTGGAACTTGAGTAGTCCCAGGTTTTCATGGTAATACCTACCACCTCATACCCTTGGTCGTGGAGCATAAGAGAGGCAACGGTACTGTCTATACCGCCACTCATTGCCACTAATATTTTACCATTTCTACTCATGTAGCGCCTTTTGCTTAGAGGGTGCAAAGGTACAACAACTATGATTAATACCGGAATTGTTGCTGTTATTGAGTCTCAGTGGGGTCTGCTTAAGAATAGTCCTATTTCTTAGTGCTGAAGAATGCCAAGAAATTTTATTAATAATTTTTATTAAAAATACCAATACTACCCGTGTAATGGCAATGATTAACATAGCCATTGAAATGTTTTTGCATACCTTAGTATCTATAAATTATTTGTAATGATTAAGTATATAAGTTTGATAATTGCGGTTATAGTGGTTAGTATTTCTGGGTTAATTGCCCAGGAAGCACCCCCAGCAAAACAGCCCGTTATTGATTTAGAAAAACTCGAAGTGCGCGATTCAGCAGGTCGTTTATTGAAAATGGATGAGTGGCTTCCCATGAATGCTTCTGGCAAATACAACCTTACATTTAATCCAGAATATACGCGGGCGAACATTACTAAACTATCGGCGGAAGCTTATCTACAGAAAATGAAGGCGACACCCAAGCCCGGTGAGAGCAAGAGTTTTGTAACTGGAACTTTTCCGGCCAATTTCAAGGAGAAAACTATTCGGGGCAATCGGATAGAACTAGATAAACTCAAAGGAAAAGTTGTTGTGTTGAATTTCTGGTTTGTTGGTTGTCCCCCCTGCCGCATGGAAATTCCCGAATTGAATGAACTCACCAAAGAATTTGCAGGAAGGGAGGTGGTTTTTGTGGGGGTTGCATTGGATGAAAAAGCAGCCGTTGAGGAATTTTTAGTGAGTACTCCTTTTGATTATCAGCAAATTGCGTCGGGAAGAGCCATAGCCACTCAATATGGTATCAAAGGGTATCCCACCCATGCGGTGCTGGATAAAACTGGCAAGGTGGTTTTTCAAACGATGGGCTTAGCCCCCAATACATTGTTCTGGTTAGGACAGTCTATTGAAGAGGCCTTAGCGCAAAATCCCGGAAAGTAAGTATATCAACAGCAGTATTCTAAATTGGGTAAAAATACTTAACCTCGATTGCCGCCTTTTTTTGATATTTACCAAAATTGTTTAACATGGTAAGAATGCAGGCCATTGGCCATTTAGGAAAGGACGCCGTTACCAATAATGTGAATGGCAAAACCGTAATCAACTTTACCGTTGCCCATACGGAGAAGAGCAGAGATGCCCAGGGAAACCCGAAAGACAAGACCATTTGGGTGGATTGTGCTTACTGGACCGATCGCACAGCAGTTGCACAGTATTTAAAAAAGGGCACGCAGGTATATGTAGAAGGTCAGCCCGATATCAGAACCTATACCACCCAGGATGGTCGCAATGGGGCATCCCTTACCCTTCGTGTTGGGAATATTCAGTTGTTGGGTGGCAGATCTAATGAGGGTGGAAATGCCGAATCTGGCTCAGCAGGAGGATACAGCAATACCGCTGCTCCGTCTGCTGCTGCTGATAGTATGCCCCAAATGGATAGCGGCGCTTCCAACGATGATTTACCCTTTTAATTGACCGAATCCCTTTTTTGTGGCTGTACATTCTTTTGAATCACTCACTGGTTTTGTGCAACGGGTGCTGGAAGCAATAGGTTGCTCTACAGCGGATGCACAAACTGCTGCCCATGCATTGGTATCTGCCGATTTGCGGGGTATCGACAGTCACGGCGTTGCCCGCTTACAAGGCTATTTACGCCTCAAAGAGGCTGGCAGAGTAAATGTTACCCCCCACCTACAAATTGTACATGAGAGTCCTTCAACAGCTGTGGTAGATGGGGATGCGGGGTTAGGACTGGTAGTAGCTCCCTATGCCATGCGCGTGGCGATAGAAAAAGCCCGAACCTGTGGCACCGGTTGGGTGAGTGTACGCAACTCGAACCATTTTGGTATTGCCGGTTATCATGCTATGATGGCTTTGCCCGAAGATATGATTGGAATCGCCATGACGAATGCCAGTGCACTAGTAGCCCCTACATTTTCTAAAGAAAAAATGCTGGGCACCAACCCCATTGCCGTAGCCATACCTGCGGGTGCGCAGCCGCCCTTTGTGGCTGACTTTGCTACTACCACTGCTGCCAATGGAAAGTTAGAATTGTTGCAACAGAAAAATAGTCCTACCCCCGATGGCTGGGTACAGGATGAAAAGGGGCAACCCAGCACCGATGCACATATTTTAAAGAAACAAGGTGCTTTGCTTCCTTTGGGTGGCGACCGGGAACATGGGAGCCATAAAGGATATGCTTTGGGCAGTATTGTAGATATTTTTTCGGCTGTTTTCAGTGGGGCATCTTATGGTCCCTGGGCGCCGCCTTTTCCGGCTTATATTGCCATGCCCGAGAATATGCCGGGTAAGGGATTGGGACATTTTTTTGGTGCCATGCGGATTGATGCTTTTCGGCCTGCCGAGGAGTTTAAGGCACATATGGATAATTGGATTGAAAGATTTCGGGCGGCTACTCCGGCCCCTGGTTATGATCGGGTATTAATACCAGGCGACCCCGAACGCGAAACGGCTGCTTTACGAAGCGTACAGGGTATTCCCATTCATGAAGCGGTAGAGAAAGATTTGGCTGAAATAGCGGAACGTTTAGGGATTGTGCCGTTGTGACGTATAGGCTTTGGAAGTTGCAATATTTGTTTTATTTTCAAATTCTTTTTCCAGTAAATTTTTAAAAATCTTTACAACAATGCGACGAATTAAGTTTGATAATTTACAATACAATTGGTTTTTAATTATATTAACATTGTTATCCTTTCTCTGTGTAATTTTTGGATTTTTTGAAATATATAAGTTTGAAAACCCTAAAATTACCAAAGGAATTGTACTATTAGGATATTTATCTGGTACCGTTTATTTCTCCAGAATATTTTGGTTCAAGAATTATGTTCAATGGAATGCTAAGGGCATAGTTCTACGTTTAAAACCATTTTATGGGAAATCTATTCCGTTTAACGAAATCAAAGATTTGCAATTTGAAAATAGCGTATTAACTATCAATCGAAATAATGGAATTGATTATAATTTCGACTTGACAGGTATTGATGAAAGAGATACAACAAAACTAATTTGGATAATTAAAAAATATTCTTTTAAATAGCTGGGTTGCAAGTAGGAGTTTTCCTTTCCCCGCAAAGTCCTAGGAATTACTAGCGAAGGAGACTATACGCTTCGGATTACAAATCACCATCAGTTAGATAAAATCAAAGCTGCATCATATACCCAAGTCAATATCGGCTAATACCGTTAATGTAACAACATCACTGATACCATATTTCCCTTTATATAAATATCCCGCTGAATTAGGGTTTTGGGAAACAATTTACAACCCAGATTTTAAACCCCTCGAATTCGAGGGGTTTAAAAAAAAGAACTTCTTTTCCCCACATAGTCTTACGCCTAATGGCATAGGAGACTATGCTCGCTTCGGAGTACAAATCACCATAAGTTAGATAAAATCAAAGCTGCATAATATACCCAAGTAAATATCGGCTAATTCCATTTAAGTAACAATATCACAGATACCATTTTCCTGCACAATAATATTCCGATGAATTGTGGCGATTATTCCTATGAACCTCTAAGTTCACCACTGGCGTTGAATGCGGTTCAGAGAAAAGAAAAAGAGATGGATAAACTCAGCAGATTTTTTTTGAATGATAAGGTGTCAGAAGTTTTACATTAGTTTCACGCACAAAATATGATTCTTCTAAAATTTAAATATATATTTAATTGGTATTCGAAATAAAACTCGCTTAAAAGTCAACTAGTATTATGGTTAAACCATAAAGTATACTTTTAAGAGTGAATTAGCTATAATCTCCTCTTAATTATTCAAAATGAACTTATATTTCATAAGTGGTTTAGGTGCAGACGAGAGAGTGTTCAAAAAATTGACACTTCCTGAACAGTACAAAATTAATCACATTAAATGGCCTGAACTTTCCCAAAATGAAACGCTTCATTCCTATTGTGTCAAAATTTCAGAGCTGATAGACACTTCGCAGGCTTTTAGTCTTATTGGGCTTTCATTTGGCGGAATCGTTGCAACAGAAATATCAAAATTTCTACAACCCAAAGCCACTATAATAATTTCCAGCATTTCTACCAGAAACGGGTTGCCAATTCATTATAAAATCTGCGGGTTGCTAAGATTAGATAAATTGGTTCCAGCATTTACTATGAATAAAGTTTATCCATTTACTTACTGGTATTTTGGTGTAACCGAACCAGCAGATAAAAAGCTTTTAAAAGAAGTAATCCATGATACGCCCACCAAATTTCTGAAATGGGCAATTAACGAAATCCTTAATTGGCAAAATGAAGTAACACCCGATAATTTATTTCACATTCATGGAACGAATGATAAACTTTTTCCATTTAGTTTAACTAAAGCAGATAAAGCTGTTGAAAACGGTGGGCATTTAATGGTATATACGAATGCAGATTTAGTAAGTGATTTAATTCGAATGCGCTTGGGAAATAGCTAACATCAGCTTGATAAAAGTGGTGTTTTTAGACCCCTATTATTTAGACTCATTTCCCCAAAGGGTTAGTTGTTGCAAAACTGCCGGGAAAAAAGACATTTTATTTAATGTTAAGAGCCCCATCCCTCTAAGGTTTTGTTCATAAACCCCCACCCCCTACCTTTGCAGGCTGAATTAACAGAGGCAGTCACTTGCTCTTATCACAAAAAGAATAGGTATGAAAGTAATGAAGTTTGGAGGCACCAGCGTGGGCAAACCCGAGCGGATGCAGCAGGTTAAAGAATTAATCACCCGCCACAATACCCCCACCTTGGTAGTATTGAGCGCACTTAGCGGAACAACTAATAGTTTGGTAGAAATCAGTCAGTCGCTTGCCAGCGGCGATAAACCGGAAGCACAACAAAGAATTGAGCGCCTGGAAGCGCATTACCGACAATTCGTGGTGAGTTTATTACATCAGCCAGATACTTTAGAAAAAGCCAATCTGGTTGTGTCGGAGCATTTTGAGTTCCTTCATATCATTCTGCGCATTTCTTTTAGTGAGGCGTTGAATAAAGATATTCTTGCGCAGGGAGAGCTACTTAGCACCAAATTATTCTCTCTTTATCTCGAAGAGCAGGGAGTAGATCATGTATTAATTCCTGCACTGGAGTTTATGTCTATCGATCAGCACGAAGAACCCCAGCTTTCTTTGATCAGTCAAAAGCTCAACCGCATTCTCCAAAGCCATCCTGATAAAAAGTTATTCATCACCCAGGGATATATCTGCCGCAATGCCCGTGGCGAGGTAGACAACCTGAAAAGGGGAGGAAGTGATTATACCGCTTCTCTAATAGCAGCCGCTGTGCATGCAACGGTTTGTGAAATATGGACGGACATTGACGGTATGCATAACAACGATCCTAGAATTGTAAATACAACCATTCCTATTGAGCAGCTGAGTTTTGATGAAGCTGCCGAGTTAGCCTATTTCGGCGCTAAAATTTTACATCCTACCTGTATCTGGCCTGCCCAGCAGGAAAATGTTCCGGTTAAGTTGTTGAACACCATGCAGCCCGATGCAACGGGTACCGTAATTATGAAGGAAGCCGGCAGCACGGGTGTTAAGGCAGTTGCAGCTAAGGATGGCATCACCGCCATTAAAATAAAGAGCAGCCGCATGCTACTGGCCTATGGGTTTTTGAGAAAGATTTTTGAAGTGTTTGAAAAATACAAAACCTCCATCGACATGATTACCACTTCCGAAGTGGCGGTATCCGTTACCATTGATAACAATCAATTTCTGAAAGAGATCGTGCAAGAGTTACAACCTTTTGGAACCGTGGAGGTAGAAGAAAATCAGACCATCATTTCTATCGTAGGCAATGAGATTGCCCAAACCGATCAGGTGCTGGAAAAACTTTTTTCTGCCATACGTTCCGTTCCGGTAACGATGGTAAGTTATGGGGGTAGTCCACATAATATTTCTTTATTGGTTCCCGCGGCTGAAAAGAAAACTACTTTACAGGCTTTGAATGCGGGATTGTTCGGATTGTAGTTTTAGCTACGAGAACCTTTTTGCATAAAAAAATGCCCGATGAAAACATCGGGCATTTTTTTATTCGTTCCTATTAAATTAGATGATTAACAAGGCATCACCATAGCTAAAGAATCGGTATTTATCTTTAATGGCTTTTTTATAAGCTTCCATCGCAAGGTCGTATCCTGCAAAAGCACAGGTCATGATCAGCAAGCTGGTTTTTGGAAGATGAAAATTAGTAACCAAACTATCGGCCACATTAAATTTATAGGGAGGATGAATAAAATGGTTCGTCCATCCTTCACTGGGTTTTAATAATTTTTGTGCAGTAAAGCTGCTTTCCATTGCACGCATGGTGGTAGTACCGATGGAACAAATGCGGTGACCAGTTTCTTTAGCTTTATTTACAATGGCGCAGGCTTGTTCGGAAATCGCATAATATTCTGCATCCATTTTATGCTTACTCAGGTCTTCTACTTCTATGGGGCGAAAGGTTCCGAGGCCGGTGTGCAGTGTTACTTCTGCAAAGCGGATACCCTGAATTTCGCAGCGCTTGATTAATTCGGGACTAAAGTGTAAGCCGGCAGTTGGGGCGGCAACGGCTCCTTCGTGTTTTGCATACACCGTTTGGTAGCGCTCTTTATCTTCTTCGTCGGGTTTGCGTTTAATGTATTTGGGTAAGGGTGTTTCTCCCAAAAATTCCAGCATCTTTTTGAAGCTTTCATCATCATCATCCCATAAAAACCGAATGGTTCTTCCGCGGCTGGTGGTATTGTCGATTACTTCAGCTACCAGTTCTTCGTTGTCGCCAAAATATAATTTATTGCCTACCCTGATTTTTCTTGCGGGATCAACAATTACATCCCATAAACGATTGGGCTTATTGAGTTCGCGCAATAAAAACACTTCAATTTTTGCTCCGGTTTTTTCCTTTCTGCCATACATACGGGCAGGAAAAACTTTGGTATTATTTACTACAAACACATCTTTGTCGTCGTAATATTCCAGGATATCTTTAAAGTGTTTGTTTTCCATGTGGCCGCTTTTGCGATCCACGACTAACATTCGGCTGTCTTCCCTTCTTTTAGTTGGATTTTGTGCAATCAGGTTGAGGGGCAGGTCGAATTTGAACTGTGATAATTTCATGTGTCTAATCCTTTAGATAATAGCCACCTGTAGTTGGCCGCTTGGGTAAACGGCTCGCTTCATGTTACGGCATGAATTTTTATAAAGTTGGCAAAGTTACGCATTTTCAGTGGTATTCCCAAATGTATTCGTTTTCAAGTGGTTAGGAGGTTTTTTCGTACTATTTTCCCATTCCTTCCATAAACAAATACAAGGGGAGTACCCAAGTATTTTTTATGCACAAATTTTTTATACGCAATAACATTCCTGATTGCGAGCGGATTAATACTAAATGCGGGTTAATATTTTTCTTCGCTGCCCAAATTGTGTTGGTTTCTCCTATTTTTGTACGCACAATTGTTAGTTTTTATAGCTAGCTACCAACCGAAAATGGCTATCATGCAAAAAAACTGGTGGAAATTACTCTGTATAATTTTACTCCTCTATACCTGTACGTACGGATTTTTGGTACCGGTTCCCGACCCACCGGGTGTTCCTCTGAAGCAAACGATACGCAATCTCTTTTTTCATGTGCCCATGTGGATCGGCATGATGGTTTTTTTTACGGTATCAGTGGTTAATTCTATCCAGTACCTGCGATTTTTACAGCCGAAATATGATATCCGCGCAACTGAATTTGCCCGTATGGGTGTGTTGTTTGGATTACTGGGATTGTTTACCGGAATGATCTGGGCCCATTTTCAATGGGGCAAGGCTTGGAGTGGCGATGTGAAGCAGAACGGTGCAGCCATTGCCGTATTAATGTACTTTGCTTATTTTGTGTTAAAGGGCAGTTTGCAAGATGAAGAGAAGCAAGCCCGTATCGGTTCGGTATTTAATGTTTTTGCCTTCTTTATGTTATTCCCAACCATCTGGATACTCCCCCGCTTGAGTGAGAGTTTACATCCCGGAGGAATGGGCAGCGAAGGCAACCCCGGGCTTAATCCAAAAGACACTACCAATGCCATGCGCTCAGTGATGTATCCTGCCTTTATTGGCTGGACGCTGCTCGGGGTATGGATTTCAACTTTGCGCATCCGAATCAGATTATTATCCGCTTAAATGAATTATATGTTTACATTACGACGTTGTGGTTTATTGGTTTTTATGAGTATGTTATCGGTTACCCTGTTTGCGCAGGCTGCACCACCCGAACCGGAGAATATGTTTACTGCCAATGGAAAGTTAGGCGTTGTGATTGCAGTGGTGGTTACTATATTGGCAGGTTTATTTCTTTACCTGATTTCTTTAGATAAAAAAATTAGTCGACTCGAAAAAAAATAATAATGCAGGAACCTGCTGACCCCGGTTTCGTGTAATGTTCCCTGTTTATTAACCTTAAAAAACTATGTATGTCTAACCATTCCGATTACAGTTTTTTTCACAGTGTAGAGCAAAGTTTTGATAAAGCAGCTCTTTTTACCCAATGGGAAAGTGGATTACTAGAACAGATTAAAGCCTGCAACAGTGTTTACAGCATGCGATTCCCGGTAAAAATGGATGATGGCCGGATTGAAGTGATAGAGGCTTATCGCGTTCAGCACTCTCAGCATAAATCTCCCTGTAAAGGCGGTATCCGTTTTAGTGATGCCGTTAATCAGGATGAAGTGATGGCGCTTGCATCTTTGATGACCTACAAGTGTGCCATCGTAAATGTACCCTTTGGTGGTGGCAAGGGTGGCATAAAAATTAATCCCCGCAACTACAGTGTATACGAGTTAGAAAAAATCACACGTCGCTATACTAGTGAACTGGTGAAGAAGAATTTTATCGGTCCGGGCATTGATGTACCTGCGCCAGATTATGGTACCGGCGAACGTGAAATGGCCTGGATTGTGGATACGTATCAATCCCTAAAGCCGGGAGAAATTGATGGGGCTGGTTGTGTAACCGGGAAGCCTGTTACCCAAGGAGGCGTAAGGGGTAGAAAAGAAGCTACTGGTTTAGGCGTGTTTTATGGGGTTCGTGAAGTGTGTAATATTCCCGATGTAATGAATAAGCTGGGACTATCAGTAGGAGTAGTAGGAAAGCGTGTTGTTGTTCAAGGATTGGGAAATGTGGGCTATCATTCAGCCAAGTATTTCCGCGAAAATGGAGCAATCGTTGTTGCCATTGCAGAATTTGAGGGCGCTATTTATAGTGAAAACGGATTGAACGAAGAGGCAGTTTTTCAGCACAGAAAAGCTACCGGTTCTATACTAAACTTCCCAGGAGCTACCAATATCACGGAAAGTACCAAAGCACTGGAGTTAGATTGCGATATTTTAATTCCTGCTGCACTTGAAAATGTAATTAACCAGGATAATGCTCCGCTTATCAAAGCAAAAATTATTGGGGAAGCTGCGAATGGTCCGCTCACACCCGAAGCAGATGAGATTTTAATTAAAAAGGGTGTATTGGTTATTCCCGATATGTATTTGAATGCAGGCGGGGTTACGGTATCATATTTCGAGTGGCTGAAGAACCTGAGCCATGTTAGATATGGCCGGATGGAAAAACGCTTCACCGAAAATATGAATACTCATATACTTGGGCAGATTGAAAACCTTACCGGTAAAACTGTTTCTGATGATGAGCGTCGTTTTATTATGCATGGCGCCGAGGAAGTAGATCTGGTGCATAGTGGATTAGAAGAAACCATGATCACGGCTACCCGTGAAATCATGGATATTTGGAAAAAGAATCCAACCATCCCTGATATGAGAACCGCTGCCTATGTTTGTGCTATTAATAAAGTAGCCACAACCTATACAGAATTGGGCATCTTCCCATAAAGCGGAAAGGATTGTTCTGGTAAAGCATTATTGAAAAGCCGGCATTGCATCTATTTCTTGTACCATACCCTGTTGTTTGATTTCAAATCCTAGGGTATGGTTTCCATTGGTTAAAATGATATAGCTGCAAGGTATACTTGCCTGATAAGCCAGCACCTGCTGCATAGTTTTTTCGCTGAGTTGGGTATTCGGCTCTTTACATTCTATTAGCATCCAGGGCTGATCATTTTTATACACCATCACATCTATTCGCTTTTGCATTTCTCCCAATTGAAGTCCCTTTTCTACTGCAATGCAGGTAGCCGGATAGTGCAGTGTTTTTGTTAGGTATTGAATAAAATTTTGTCGAACCCATTCTTCCGGTGTAATCACTACCCATTTTTTTCGAATGGGATCAAATAGCCAATCCTTTCCATCGGTTTGGCGCATTGAAAAGCCCGGAGTAGGATAGGCGATGGGTATCATAACTTGGCAAACAGCCTGATTTTTGTTATTTTTGAAGATTATCTTTTTCAAAGATATTGATTCGGGCGATGTTGGCAGCCCTTTCCCACTTTTGCTCAATCAATATTTTCTTAAACAAGCTTATTATGAAAACCAAAGCAGATATCGTAAATAACTGGTTACCTCGCTACACGGGTGCTCAATTAGCTGATTTTGGTAAGTTTATCCTGCTCACCAATTTCAGTAATTATGTGTCGTTGTTTGCCAAGTGGAATAAGGTGAAGGTAGTTGGCCAAGATCGCCCCATGCAATGTGCTACTGCTAACGGGATAACGATTATCAATTTTGGAATGGGTAGTCCTGGTGCTGCCACCATCATGGATTTATTAACCGCCATCGAGCCCGAAGCGGTATTGTTTTTGGGAAAATGTGGGGGATTGAAAAAACGAAATAAACTGGGTGATTTGATATTGCCGATTGCTGCCATTCGCGGAGAAGGAACTTCCAACGATTATTTTCCTCCAGAAGTACCCGCCATGCCTGCATTTGCCTTGCAAAAAGCCATTTCAACCACCATTCGTGATTATGGAGTTGATTACTGGACGGGCACCGTATATACAACCAACCGCCGTGTTTGGGAACATGATGAAGTGTTTAAAGAATACCTTACCAAAGTGCGTGCCTATGCCATTGATATGGAAACGGCCACTATTTTTACGGTGGGTTTTTACAATAAAATACCCACTGGGGCTCTTTTATTGGTGAGCGATCAGCCAATGATTCCAGAGGGAATAAAAACGGAAGAGAGTGATAAAAAGATTACCGCTACCTACGTAGAAAATCACCTGAAAATTGGGATTGATTCTTTAAAGCAATTAATTAATAACGGGCTTACCGTTCGCCATCTGCGGTTTTAGTCTTTCCACAAGAATGGAAATAGGATAACTGCTAGTACAACTACCATTATATCCAGACCAATCAACAGGGCAATCATCTGCCATAATCCCGCTTGCACAACACTGGAAAAGGCAACCGCAGAAATTTTCATTAGCAACAAAATTTGTGGAATGATGATGGGGAAGCCCATCACAGCCATTAATGCGGTTGATTGCTGGGCGCGTGCTGCGATTGCAGCCAAAAAGGTAAACACCAAGCTGATACTTCCACCGCCTAAACAAGTGATCAGCATAAATAGCCCCAGATGTTCTAAGGGATTACCCAACAGCAGCGTAAAGAGCAGCAGGGAAAGCAAACTCATGCATACCATCAAAAACAGGTTAAACAGCAATTTTGAAAGTACGAAATCACGGGCACCGGCGATGGAATAGAAGTACAACATTCTGCCCCGGCTCTCTTGTAAGAAGCTTTTTGCAACGGCATTTACACATACAAACAGCAAAACAATCCAAAATAAGCCATTCCAGCCAGCTTCTTCCGGTTCACCCATCGACAGGTATAATACGAAAATTGTGGAAGCCACATAGAGCAGGATGCCATACAAAGTGTATTGTTGCCTGCTTTCGAGTAGTAGGTCTTTTTTAAACAGTTGCCATATAGGTTGCAGAGCGCTCATGCAGGGGATAATCAGGTTTCATAATAACATTTGCGGCAACGGGGTTCGTAACTGTCGGTGGCACCCAGTAAAATTTGACTCGCATCGGCTGTTTTACGATACGAGATGCTGGCCAAATTACCGCATTTAACACAGATGGCATGTAGTTTGGTAATAAAGTCGGCTACGGCCAATAATTGGGGCATTTGTCCAAAAGGCTTACCCAGATAGTCCATATCCAATCCCGCCACAATTACCCGTATTCCTTTCGCCGCCAGGGTTTCACAAACGGAAACAATTTGATCGTCAAAAAACTGGGCTTCATCTATTCCTATCACATCCACCTGATTGGCCAGTAGTAATATTTTTTGGGAATGATCTATGGGGTAAGAAGGGAAGGAGTTGGCATCGTGACTCACCACGGCTTCTTGATCGAAACGCACATCCATCGCCGGTTTAAATATCTCCACCTTTAAATTGGCTATTTTGGCTCTTTTCAGTCTGCGAATCAATTCTTCCGTTTTGCCGCTGAACATACTGCCACAAATCACTTCAATAGACCCCCTTCTTTCTCCTGATATATTCGGTTCGATAAACATACTAATACTAAAAGCCCTTATTTTTCGTTGTTAATGTATTCGAAGGTATTTGCGAACCCCAAATGTATTACATCCGATGGAAAGAGCAGGCTACCTCATCAATAAATTGAAGGAACAATATTATCAGCAGGAATCGCCAACGCATTTACTGATAACCCTGGATTTGCTCCGGAAGGAGCTTTTTTCCCAATTATCACCCGATACCGAGGAAATTAATCAATTGGCGGAAGCGGCTCCCGCTCCCACAACAATTACTTCCCGCCCATCAGATGATGCATTGTATGCCCTGGATTTTGCCAAGGATATTCCGACTTTTGCCCATCAGGATTTTCCTTGTAAGTCTGACCTGGTGTCTCAAGGGGGTAGAAAAACTGCTCCCAATTTATCGGGAATTACAAATACCGGAGCCGAAAAAAATCAGCAGCATACCGATAGTACCGAATATGATTCCAACGAACCGATTCGTGATCTTAAGCGATCCATTAATGCCAAAGATCGCTTTATGTTTATCAACGAATTATTTAGGGGAGATGAAGTAATGTATGAGAGAAGTTTGAAAACCATTCAGGGTTTTTCTATTTTCCCCGAGGCCCGTTATTGGATAGAAAGGGAGCTGAAAACCAAGCTAGGCTGGCACGAAAACCATCCCACCGTTCATTATTTCGATCATTTGATTAAAAGGCGATTCTCTTGAATTACCTGTAGTACTTTGTTGGTTGCCCCCCTTTTTGAAAGCGTATACTCCAGGGCGATTTGTCCCATTTTATTTCTTTCGGTTTCATTATCAAATAAAGATTGCAAGGTGGTATCCAGTGCCTGTAAGTTTTTTACTGATATCGCCCCGCCCTTATCAACCAATTCAGTTGCTTCGAGATATTTATGAAAAATAGGCCCCATTACTACCGGTTTGCCATACACAGCAGCTTCCAGCACATTATGCACCCCATCTGCCCCAAAACCACCCCCCACATAGGCAACCGAGGCATGCCGGTATAAACTGCTCAGCATACCGATTCGGTCGATAATCAATATACTGCTATCAGAAACTGGGATTCCCTGTAAAAAGGCGGCCTCATAAGCTGAATAAAGCAGTGCGCCCGGGAAAATTTCTTTGCATTTTTGTAAACTCGCCTCATCGGTAACATGAGGTACCAGTATGTGTTTAACAGCAGGATGGTTGTTTACAAAATGTTGTAATTCCTTATCATCCTCGGGCCAGGTACTGCCGGCAACCAAAACCGGATGCTGCTGCACAAAATTTTCAATGGCTGGCCAGGATTGGGGCTGGGTGGCAATTTGTTGTACCCTATCGAACCGGGTATCCCCTGCAATGGTAACCGGTGTAGTAACCTGAATTTTGGAAAGCAATTGCACGGAGGCTTCGTCTTGTACCAAAATATGGGTAAACAAACTGAGCATCTTTCTGTAAAATCCACCATACCATCTAAAGAAAATCTGTTGCAGCCGAAAAATGGCCGACACTAAAATAACAGGTGTTTTTTGCTGCTGTAAAGCGGAAAGATAATAGTACCAGAATTCATATTTTATAAAAAGTACGAAAGCGGGTTTCACTATTGCCAGCCATTCCCGAGATTGGGAGGGGCTATCCATTGGCAGATAAACTACCCGATCGGGCAGGGAATGGTTTTTACAGGCTTCATATCCCGAAGGGGAGAAAAAGCTCACCAGCAATGCATATCCGGGATATTGCTGATGAATGGATTCCAGCACCGGTAATCCCTGTTCAAATTCTCCCAAAGAGGCACAATGCATCCAAATAACTGGTTTGCCAGGGTTCCAGTCCTTTATTTGGCTGAAAGCTATTTTTTGTCCCCTGCACCATAGCCGGGCTTTAGGGCTTACCCAGCTGATGATTTGGGCAGCCAGTGGGTATAGGAAAATAAATAGCCGATATACTAGCATGTTGCAAGGATAGGGCGTGAAAATAATCAATTAAACGAATCCAATGCTTACCTGCCTGCCTAAGCCGCCGAATCCCCTTTTTTATTGTAATTTTGCCACCCAAATACATCTGAAGCATGAGACCCATACAAATGGTGGATACTAAAAATCAGTACCTGAATATAAAAGGGGCTGTGGATGCCGCCATTGGTGAGGTATTAGATAGTGCCGCCTATATCAATGGAAAGTGGGTAACCGAATTTGCCAAGGAGTTGGGGGCTTACCAGGGAGAGGTGCATACTATCCCCTGTGCCAATGGAACGGATGCCCTTCAAATTGCCCTGATGGCATTGGGATTGGAGCCTGGAGATGAAGTGATTACCCCCTCTTTTACCTATATCGCTACAACGGAAGTGGTTGCCTTATTAAGGTTAAAACCAGTTTTTGTTGAAGTAGATCCGGATACATTTTGCATGAGTGCCGAGGCATTACGTAAGGCCATCACGCCAAAAACAAAAGCAATTGTGCCCGTGCACCTGTATGGTCATTCAGCTCCCATGGAAGAAATTCTGCAAATTGCCCGGGAGCATAACCTGCGGGTGGTAGAAGACAATGCACAGGCCATCGGTTGTAGTTATACTTTTTCTGATGGCAGTACCCAAAAAACAGGTACTATGGGTGATGTGGGCACTACCTCTTTTTATCCAAGTAAGAACCTCGGTGCCTATGGCGATGGGGGAGCGATTTTTACCCGGGATGCCGATCTGGCTGCCCAAATGAAAATGATTGCCAATCACGGACAACAAAAAAGATATTATCACGAGCGGGTAGGGTGCAACTCCCGACTCGATTCTGTGCAGGCCGCCATTTTGCGGGTGAAATTGCAACACCTGGATGCCTATAACCAAGCCCGACAAAAAGTTGCTGCCTATTACAATGCAGCATTTGCGAATCATCCGAATATCCAAACCCCTGTGGTGGCTCCCTATAGTACCCATGTATATCATCAGTATACTTTGATCATTAAAAACGCAGATCGGGATGGATTGGGTAAGCACCTGGCTGATCATCAAGTTCCTTCGATGATTTATTATCCAGTGCCTGGCCATCGTCAGCCTATGTTTACAGGGATGGATATCGCATGCGGTGATTTAACGGTTACTGACTGGTTAACCGACCGGGTAATTTCTTTGCCGGTGCATACAGAAATGGAAGAAGAGCAATTGCAATGGATTACCCAACAGGTATTGCAGTTCTTTAAATAAAATACAGAATTACCTAAAATACTAACTGATGAAAATAGCTGTTGTAGGCACCGGATATGTAGGCTTAGTTACTGGAACCTGTTTTGCAGAAACGGGCAATCGGGTAACTTGTGTTGACATAGATCCAAACAAGATTAATAAGCTCGCTGCCGGCGAAATCACAATATATGAGCCCGGATTGGAAAAGATATTCTTAAGAAATCTTAGGGAGGGTCGGTTACAGTTTACCACCGAATTACACGAAGGAATTGCAGATGCAGAAATTATTTTTCTCGCATTGCCCACCCCACCCGGTGAAGATGGCTCCGCCGATTTACGATATGTGCTGGGAGTAGCCGCCGATTTGGGAAAGCTGTTAAAAGACTATAAGGTAATTGTAGACAAGAGTACAGTTCCCGTAGGTACTGCCGAAAAAGTGCAGGCAGCTATTTCCGCTCATTATGCTGGCGAATTTGATGTAGTAAGTAATCCGGAATTTTTGCGCGAGGGAGTGGCGGTAGATGATTTTATGAAGCCAGACAGGGTAGTGATAGGCACTCAATCTGAGAGAGCCCGTAAGGTGATGAACGATTTATATGCTCCTTTTGTGCGCCAGGGGAATCCGATTATTTTTATGGATGAGAAATCGGCCGAGTTAACCAAATATGCGGCTAACTCTTTCTTGGCTACCAAAATCTCCTTCATGAATGAAATAGCTCAGCTGTGCGAGCGGATGGGTGCCGATGTGGACATGGTACGCAGAGGGATTGGCAGTGATGATCGGATTGGAAAAAGATTTTTGTTTCCGGGTATTGGATATGGAGGTAGTTGTTTCCCTAAAGATGTGCAGGCATTAATTCGTTCAGCAGAAGATGTACAATACAACTTCAGCATTTTACAAGCGGTAGAAGCCGTTAATGAGCGTCAGAAAAAACACCTGCTGCCTAAAATCCGCAATCATTTTAATGGAAATTTACAGGGTGTGAAATTGGCTTTATGGGGATTGGCATTTAAACCTAATACCGATGATATCCGCGAAGCGCCAGCCTTACAATTAATTGAGGCCCTCACATCAGAAGGGGCCATCATTGTAGCGTATGACCCGGAAGCTATGGGGAATGTAAAAAAATTAGTAGGCGATCAAATTCAGTATGCAGCTAATCCCTATGATGCTTTAGTGGGTGCCGATGCCCTGATTATCGCTACCGAATGGAGTGAGTTTAGAACCCCGGATTTTGATCGAATTGGCGAAACCCTGCAACAGAAAGTTATTTTTGATGGCCGCAATTTGTTTGATGTAAAACAAATGAAGGCCCTGGGATATCATTATGAAAGTATTGGTAGAGGACAGCAAGCATAAATATCTGAAACAGAAAATATGAAGCGCATACTCATTACCGGTGCAGCCGGATTTTTAGGTTCCCATCTCTGCGACCGATTTATAAAAGAGGGTTATCACGTGATTGGCATGGATAACCTGATTACCGGAGATCTGCGAAATGTAGAACACCTGTTTCCACTTCCTCAGTTTGATTTCTATCACCATGATGTGTCTAAATTCATTCATGTAAGCGGTCCGCTGGATTATATATTGCATTTTGCTTCTCCTGCCAGTCCCATTGATTATTTAAAAATCCCCATCCAAACCCTGAAAGTCGGGGCACTGGGAACACATAATTGTTTGGGCTTGGCCAAGGAAAAGAAGGCAACTATCCTGGTAGCTTCTACCAGTGAGGTATATGGCGACCCGCAGGTTCACCCACAAAATGAAGATTACTGGGGCAATGTAAATCCGGTGGGTCCTCGCGGTGTGTATGATGAAGCCAAACGTTTTATGGAATCCATCACCCGCGCCTATCATACTTTTCATGGGGTAGATACCCGTATTGTTAGAATCTTCAACACCTACGGCCCTCGTATGCGACTGAATGATGGTCGTGCACTGCCTGCATTTATTGGACAGGCACTGCGGGGTGAAAATCTTACGGTATTTGGCGATGGTAGTCAAACCCGCTCATTTTGTTATGTAGATGATTTGATTGAAGGTATTTATCGTCTATTGATGAGTAACTATACGATGCCAGTAAATATTGGTAATCCGCATGAGATATCCTTGCTCGACTTTGCCAAAGAAGTGCTTAAACTAACCGGCTCCTCTGTATCTATCGAATTCAAAGATTTGCCGGTAGATGATCCCAAACAACGGCGGCCGGATATAACCCGTGCCCAGGAGTTACTGGGCTGGCAACCTACCGTAGACCGAGCGGAGGGATTAAAAATCACCTACGATTATTTCCGTTCGCTGCCGCAGGAAGAATGGAGTAAAAAACCCAAAGAGTTTTAACTACTCACCCGAAAATTCTATGCATTCATCCCCGATAATTGTAACAGGTAGTAATGGCCAATTAGGTCAAGAACTGCGGGATGTTTTTTCCGAAGCTGGGTTGGATTTTCCCGTGTTGTTTGTGGGAAGAGATGAGTTAGATTTATCTCATCCAGCTTCCATTGAACCATTTTTTGTTAAACACCAACCTGCCTATTTTATTCATGCAGGTGCTTATACTGCAGTAGACAAAGCAGAGCAGGAAAAAGAGCTGGCATATACCATCAATGCTGAAACCTCCGGGGAAATCGCAAGGTGTTGTAGTTTATATGGTACCCGTTTAATTTATATCTCTACGGATTATGTGTTTAACGGAAATGGAATGGCTCCCTATACTACCGACACACCCTGTGACCCGGTGAATTATTATGGGTATACCAAATGGAAGGGAGAGCAACTGATTTTATCAGCGAATCCTACAGCGTTGATCATTCGAACTTCCTGGGTATTTAGTGCCTGTGGAAATAACTTTGTAAAAACCATGTTGCGGTTAATGAAGGAGCGGGAAATGATTCGGGTGGTAAATGATCAGCGGGGCTGCCCTACTTATGCGGCCGATTTGGCAAAAGCAATTGTTACCGTTGTTTTAGCATGGCAGCAAGGAAATACGCACAGTGGCATCTATCATTTTAGCAATGCCGGCGATATCACCTGGTACGAATTTGCTTTGGCCATTCAACAGGAAGCTGGATTAGCCTGTAAGGTAGAGCCTATACCCAGTTCAGCCTATCCAACCCCAGCACGAAGACCGGGCTATTCGGTAATGGATACGCAAAAAATTACTACTGATTTTGGTGTGCAATCTCGTCCCTGGAGATCCGCATTGAAGGATTGCTTACAGCGTTTGGGTGAGATGGGATAGCCCTATTCTGTGATTACTACTAATTTATAATGGGTTCACGATACTACTTAAAAAAGTAGCGACAGTTTTATTCAGTAGAATCACCAATAACGGAAACTGAAATTATTGCGCCGCTTTTTGCTTCATCAAATGAGTAATAATGCTTTTGTATCGCAAGGCAAGGGTGATGAGTGCTGCTAATGGCACACAAACCGATAGCAGAATCAGTGAGTTTCTGTTTGATTTGTCAATCAGGTTATTGTTGTAAAGTGTATTGGCTAATGAAATAGAAATAAAAATTAAAACTAGATTAAAAACCACAAGAGAGATGAAGTATAACATATTTAAGTATTGTAAATGGTGATAATTTTCATTGCAACTGTAAGTTATATGATTTTTTTGGTATTTATTGCTGCTCCTGGTTCAAGTTTACTATTAATTTGATCAAAATAAGATTGTTCAATCGTTTTTATTTTTCTCTTTTTTGTTTTTCAAATATAAATATTAGAACAAAATTGTCAATTATCATTATTAACCACCCTAGTTTTTTGAGATTTTTGTTTTCATTAAATAGAATACAGTATGCACTAAATAGCATGAGAATAATTAAGAATATTCTCAAGTAAAAATTGATTTTAAGTTTCATGAAAATTGAAGTTTTTTTGACAGGTTTGTTCAATTGTTTGTGTGAAAAAATCTAAGCTTGTTTCTGTTTCACTGTTTTCATCTGGATAATATCTACCAGAAAAGCGAAGGCCATGGAGAAGTAAATATATCCTTTCGGAATCTCAAAGTGCAAACCTTCCGCCAGCAGGGCTACGCCAATCATCATAAGAAAGCACAATGCCAAAATTTTGAAGGAAGGATGCTGCCGAATGAAATCACTGATGGGCTTAGCTGCTACC
>JBIINW010000012.1:0-29384 GCA_044337245.1 Sediminibacterium sp.
AGATGGTAATAACAGCGAGGCAGCCAGTGAACGATTGGGCGATTCGGGGCGTTTGAATCCATAGGTCTTTTGTAGCTGACTGTCGATCATCGGCACATTTTGTACCACTTTTTTTTCTGCTTCAGTTAAAGGCGTAACCTGATTGTAAAAACCTTTTATCAACACATTTCCATCATCATCTTTCATGGATGCCAATAATCGGCTCAGCAAAAAGGCGGGATTAGGTGCCCAGTTTCCGTAGTGACCACTATGCAGCGGGCGATTACTTCCATAAACGGTTAACTCCATACCTGCATCACCCCGAACGCCTAAATAAACAACGGGCCTACCGGATGGATGTTCAGGTCCATCACAAATTATCCAGCCATCACTTTTCAGCAAGGCTGCATGTCGGGTAAGGATATCTGCCAAATGGGGTGAGCCTGCTTCCTCTTCTCCCTCAAAGAAAAACCGAAGATTAACGGTGGGTGCTATCCCCAGTTGCCTGAGTGATTCATAAGCAAGGATTATTGAGAATATGCCGGCCTTATCATCAGCACTTCCCCTACCGGTAATTCTCCAGTTAGGATTGAGCGAAGGGTACGATTCGTAATTATCAATTACAGAAAATCGCTGGGCTGGGGCACTATCAATAATCAAGGGTTTAAAGGGATGCCATCCGGGTAGCCACTGGGCACTGTCAACTGGCTGTCCATCATAATGCGCATAAAAAACGATGGTTTGCGTTGCACCGGGAACATTCACTTCACCATAAATTGCAGGCGGCACGTCTGCTTTACCAGCCTCTAACAGTTGTACTTGCTGTATCCCGCTTTTCTTCATCATTTCCATAATAAAAGTGGCGTTCTGCTGTATTGAAATTTTATCAGAAGCCAGATTGGGAATCCGAACAAAATTTAGGTAGTTTTTCAGCCAACTTTTTTCATTTTCCTGCACATATTTTCGAATACGAGTTGCTTCAGTTGGTTGTGCAAAAACAGACCCAATAGCTGTGCATACCAGTGCTATTGAAAAGATTATCTTTTTCATTCTGAGAAAATTATCGGAGAAAGTTTATTAATAATAAGCGGAATTCAAATGGGGATTTGCTTTTTCGGCTGCCTCAATAATGCTATAATCTGAAAGTACCAATGCTTTGTTTCGCTTCACGCAAATATCATGCTCAAAATGTACAGCAACTTTTCCGTCGCGTGTGCGAACCGTCCAGCCATCTTCATCTGTATAAATTTCTCTGGAGCCCAACGTAATCATCGGCTCAATTGCCAAAACGAGGTTTTCGCGCAATTTGGGTCCTGCCCCTCGCTTTCCATAATTGGGTACCTGAGGGTCTTCATGCAGTTCTTTTCCCAAGCCATGGCCTACCAGTTCACGAACTACTCCATATCGATGTTTCCGCTCTACGAAATCCTGAATAGCAAAGGAAATATCCCCTACCCGATTGTTAACGGTGGCTTTCTCTATTCCGAGGTACAGTGATTCTTTGGTAACTTTTACCAGCTGAAGTATTTCTGGGGAAGTATCTCCAATGATAAAGGTATAAGCATGATCGCCATGCCACCCTTGCAGGATAACGCCAATATCAATAGATACCACATCACCTTGTTGAAGAGGTTTATCATTGGGAAACCCATGCACTACTACATCATTTACCGATGCGCAAATATTATGCGGATATCCTCTGTATTGGTAAAAAGAAGGGATTGCCTTACTGTCGCGGATGAATTGATTACAAAGCGCATCTATTTGCAAAGTAGAAACACCTGGTTTCAGCATTTTGGCAACTTCCACTAGGGTTTGGCTTACCAACAATGCCGCCTGCTGCATCAATTTCACCTCGCTCTCTGTTTTACAAAACATCATGAAACAATCGGTTGTAGTAAAAAAATAACCTGCCGGGCAATACCAGACAGGTTACTATTGTACGGTTACATAATATTAAATAGTAGTGGTGGTAGTTGTTCCCACAGTTTGCCTTCCCTGAATTCGTCCACTCTTCATCAGACCATCATATTGACGCATCAGTAGATAGGTTTCTATTTGCTGAAGGGTATCGAGTATTACTCCTACCATAATCAACAATGAGGTACCTCCGAAAAAGGAACTAAAACCCTGTGTTACATTCAACCGCTGGGCAAAGCCTGGCATAATACCCACAAAGGCCAAGAAGATGGCACCGGGAAGAGTAATCTTATCCATAATTCCACCAATATAATCAGCAGTGGGTTGACCTGGTTTAACACCTGGTACAAATCCATTATTCTTTTTCAAGTCTTCGGCAATTTGCTTAGGATTGAAAATAAGGGCTGTATACAGGAAGGTGAATCCAATTACCATCACAGCATAAATCAACATATACCAGAAGTTACTGTGATCGTTGAATATTCGAACGATTCCTTGTGTAGAGTCGAGGTTGGTAAAGGATACCAGCGTAGGAAGGAACATGATTGCCTGAGCAAATATGATAGGCATAACTCCGGCACTATTCACTTTAACAGGTAAGAATTGTCGGGCTCCTCCAAATTGTTGGTTACCTACAATTTGTTTTGCATAATTAACCGGAATTTTTCTAACACCCTGTACCAAAACAATTAATCCCATGATAACGATTACTAGGATAGCAATTTCAACCAGGAATATCAATAATCCTCCGCCACCGCGTTGTTCTTTAGAGCTAAATTCCTGAACGATGGAAATAGGTAAACGGGAAAGGATACCCACCATGATGATGATAGATGTTCCGTTTCCTAATCCTTTATCCTGAATACGCTCAGCCAGCCACATTACAAATAGGGTACCGGCAGTTAAAGTAATAATAGTAGAAAAAGTAAAGGCAGAACCCTCAAATCCGGGTAAAATAGCTTCGCGGTATCCGGGTCCATTTAAATAAGCTACATAAGCACCTGCCTGAAAAATGGTAACAATTACAGTTAAGTAGCGGGTCCACTCATTAATCTTCTTTCTACCGCTGTCACCGTCTTTCTGTATCTTTTGTAGCGTAGGAACCAAGATAGTCATCAACTGCATAAAAATAGATGCAGAGATATAGGGCATGATACCCAGTGCTAAAATAGAAGCCTGAGAAAAACCACCACCGGCAAACATGTCGAAGATTCCCAACAAACCATTGTTGCTGGCAGATTGTTGCGCTTGCTCAATTTTATTGGGATCCATTCCCGGAAGAACAATGTGGTTACCGAGTCGGTAGGTGAACACCAAAGCGAGCGTGAGAATAATCTTATCCCGCAGCTCCTCAATAGTCCAGATATTCTTTAAAGTCTGTATTAATTTTTTCACTGAATTGCGATTGAATACGTAAACGGATGATTGAAAAATACACAGCTATTACTGTGCAAGGCAATTTACGATAAATTACGCGATTATTTCTAAGGTTCCACCGGAAGCTGCAACAGCTGCCTTGGCTTTTTCACTAGCGGCATTTACTTTAAAGGTCATAGGGGCCTTTAGTTCTCCGGTAGCCAACAACTTAACGCGGTCATTTTTGCTTATTAAACCATTGATATATAATAATTCGGCACTAAATTCAGTAAAACCATATTTTTCAACCAATTGAGCCACTTGCCCCAGGTTGAATACTGTGTATTCGATACGGTTATTGTTGGTAAAACCTCTTTTGGGAATCCGGCGCTGAATAGGCATCTGACCACCTTCGTGGGCCATTTTACTCTTATAACCGGCGCGGCTTTGTCCACCCTTATTACCTTTAGTAGATGTACCTCCTTTACCGGAAGCCTCTCCGCGACCAATTCTGATTGCTTTGTGCGTTGAACCTTTTGCAGGTTTGAGTGTGTGCAGTTTCATGTATTGATGTTTGAACTTACGGGGAATCACCCCTCGCGTTAATAAATAAATGTATAGAAAAGCTGGACTAGGCGTACTATGCCAATTCCTCCACTTTCACCAAATGGCTTACTTTCTGAATCATGCCAAGTATTTGTGGCGTAGCTTCTACTTCTTTGGAGGCGTTCAGTTTTTTCAAACCTAAAGCAACCAGTGTTTTTTTCTGACGCTCCGAACGATCGATTCCACTTTTTACCTGTGTGATTTTAACTTTTTTCATACCTGTTGTTATTAAAGGGATTCCCCTTGATTATCCGTTAAATACTTTACTCAGTTTGAGTGTACGTGTTTTGGCTACCTGAATCGGCTCACGCAACAATGCTAATGCTTTGATAGTGGCTTTTACCACATTGTGTGGATTAGCAGAACCTAAACTTTTGGCCAACACGTCGGTTACACCTGCACTCTCCAATACCGCACGCATGCTACCTCCGGCAATTACACCTGCTCCATGCGCAGCAGGCTTAATCAACACTTTGGCAGCACCATCTTTTGCCAACTGCTCATGTGGAATAGTTCCATGCATGATGGGAACTTTCACCATATTCTTCTTAGCATCTTCTATACCTTTAGAAATAGCTTCCTGTACTTCCTTTGCTTTTCCGAGTCCGTGACCTACTACACCATTTTCATTTCCTACTACTACCAGCGCCGAAAAACTGAATGTTCTACCACCTTTTGTGGTTTTAACTACGCGATTAATAGCAACCACCTTATCTTTCAGCTCCATTTCCCCGGCTGCTTTTACTTTACTTACGTTGAGTTTAGACATTTGTCTGAAATTAAATATTGAATGAGTCGTTTACGATTAAAATTGAAGTCCGCCTTCCCGGGCACCATCCGCTACGGATTTAACCCGACCATGGTATAAATTACCGCCTCTGTCAAAAACACATGTTTGCAAACCGAGTGCGATAGCTTTTTGAGCAATGGCGTTTCCTACCATTTTAGCTTTTTCAATTTTGGTAGTTTTTTGGGCTTGAATGTTTTTGTCAAGCGAAGAGGCGGATGCCAGGGTTACGCTATTATCATCATCAATCAGTTGTGCATAGATTTCAGCGTTACTTCTAAAAACTGACAAACGAGGCTTTACAGCAGTACCGGCAATCTTTTTACGAATGCGGAATCTGATTTTTTGCCTTTGAATCAATTTACTCATGGTATTCTATTTGTGCTTACCGATTCTGCCGGGAAGCTGTTACGATTTACAATTATTATATTTATTTACCGGCGGCCTTACCTGCTTTTCTTCTCAGTTGTTCACCGATATATTTAACCCCTTTTCCTTTGTATGGCTCAGGCTTTCTAAGGCTACGCAATTTGGCTGCCACCTGACCAATTAATTGCTTATCAACTCCCTCTAGAAAAATTTTAGGATTTTGTCCTTTTTCTGTTAAGGTAGTCACTTTCAATTCTTTTGGAATTTCGAAAATGATATTGTGGGAGTATCCAAGAGCAAGATCAAGCACATTTCCGGTATTGGCAGCTTTAAAACCTACCCCTACTAATTCAAGATCTTTTTTAAATCCATCGGTAACGCCCTTAACCATATTACTAACTAAGGAACGATATAATCCGTGCATTGCACGATGACGAATCTGATCCGTTGGTCTGGTTAACACCGCCTGACCGTCTTTCACTTCAACTGAAATATCACGATTGATAGTTTCCTTCAGTTCACCCTTTGGACCCTTTACGGTTACCACATGGTCGGCACTCACTGTAATAGTTACACCAGCTGGTATACTTACGGGTTGTTTTCCTATACGAGACATAGTCGATTTATTTATTTTTTATAAAATTGTCTGATTCCTGTTCAGCCCCGACTAAAGGCTTAATGGTAGAATCAGCCGCGGTATTAATAGATGTAACAAAGAACTTCACCACCAATGTTTTGAGCTTTCGCCTGCTTATCTGTTATTACTCCCTTAGAAGTGCTCAGAATGGCAACACCCAAACCGTTGATTACACGCTTAATCTCAGCTGGCTTAGCATATTGACGCAAACCCGGACGGCTAACCCTTTCGAGAGAACGAATAGCTGCCTGTTTGGTTTGAGGATCATACTTCAAGGCGATTTTAATCAGCCCTTGCTTATTATCATCTTCAAATTTGTATTTGAGGATATATCCCTGCTCATACAAGATTTCAGTCATACGCTTCTTCATGTTGGAAGCAGGAATCTCAACCAGTCTATGACCGGCCATTTGTGCGTTGCGGATTCTGGTGAGGAAGTCTGCTATAGGATCAGTTACCATAATTATTTGAATTAAATCAGTTCAAAATGAGTTTGTTAAGCAAATATTACCAGCTGGCTTTTTTTACACCTGGAATAATGCCGTTCAGTGCCATATCGCGGAACATAATCCTCGAGATACCAAAATATCGCATGTAGCCTTTAGGACGACCCGTGAGCTGACAACGATTTTTTAATCTAACAGGAGAAGCATTTTTGGGAAGCTTGTCTAGACCAGCATAATCGCCGGCAGCTTTCAGGGCTTTCCGCTTATCAGCGTATTTAGCAACCATTTTTTCACGCTTTCTCTGTCTGGCTTTGATGGATTCTTTTGCCATGGCTATTAGTTGTTTTCTTTTTTAACATTTTTAAAAGGCATGCCCAATTCTTTCAGCAATTCGAATGCTTCTTCATTGGTTTGTGCCGTTGTAACGAACGTGATGTCTAAACCGGTAATTTTATTTACTTTATCGATATCGATTTCTGGGAAGATGATTTGCTCTGTAACGCCCAGGGTGTAATTACCACGGCCATCAAAAGCTTTATCACTGATTCCTTTAAAGTCACGTACACGAGGTAGGGCAACAGAAACTAGTCTATCGAGGAATTCGTACATTTTTTCCCCGCGCAAAGTTACCCTGGCACCGATGGGCATGCCCTTACGTAGTTTGAAGTTAGAGATATCTTTTTTAGATAAGGTGGGAACTGCTTTCTGACCAGTGATCATGTTCAGTTCGTCTACCGCAACATCTACCAGCTTCTTATCGGTAACTGCACCATTTACGCCACGATTGATACAAATTTTTTCCAGGCGAGGGGCCTGCATAATAGATTTGTATGAAAACTTTTTCATTAAAGCAGGGATTACTTCCTTGCTGTATTTATCTGCCAGTCTCGGAGTGTATTTTACTGTACTCATTTGATTGCCTCCCCTGATTTTTTAGAAATACGAACTAATTTTCCTTCTTCGCGGCTTCTTTTAATACGGGTAGCTTCTCCAGCTTTTGCATCCCACAGCATCACATTAGAAATGCTGATAGGTGCTTCTTTCTGAATAATACCACCTTTGGTATTTTGCGCAGAAGGCTTGGTATGCTTCTTAACAATATTGATACCCTCAACTATTACACGCCCCTTATCTACAATTACTTCCAGCACAATGCGGGGTTTCTTGAGGTCTTTACCATCACCGGCAATTACCACAACGGTATCGCCTTTCTTGATGTTGAACTTTGGTTTAAATCTTGTACTCATGGTACCCTCCAACTCCCGGGGGAGTTATTTTAAATTGGTAAATATTAGTTATCTATTACGTTATTATAAAACTTCTGGCGCCAGTGAAATAATCTTCATATATCCCTTGTCACGCAATTCACGAGCAACCGGTCCGAAGATACGGGTACCTCTTGGCTCATCAGAATTGTTCAGCAATACCACTGCATTATCATCAAAGCGTATATAAGATCCATCCTTGCGGCGAAGCTTATTTTTGGTTCTTACTATTACTGCTTTAGACACAGTGCCCTTTTTAATACCGCCTGCAGGGATTGCATCTTTTACAGTAACTACTATTTTATCGCCGATTTTGGCATAATCTTGGCCACTGTTTCCCAGCACACGGATACAGAGTACTTCTTTTGCACCACTGTTATCGGCTACGTTTAATCTGCTTTCTTGCTGAATCATTGTTATTCTGTTTGAAATTTGATAGTAGTAAAAGTTTACCCGGGAGTTACTGCTTTTAACTACTGAGCACTTAATTATTTCGCTTTTTCCACAACTTCTACCAGTCTCCAGCGCTTAGTTTTACTCAGCGGTCTGGTTTCCATAATTTTTACTACGTCACCAATTCCGCACTCACTTTTTTCATCGTGTGCGTGAAACTTAGTAGTTTTTTTAACGAACTTACCGTAGATGGGGTGTTTCACTTTCCTTTCTACAGCAACTGTGATGGTTTTATCCATTTTATCACTGGTTACAACCCCCGTTCTTGTTTTGCGTAAATTTCTTTCAGCCATTGTTCTTGGTTTATGGTTTAGATGCCCATTTCTTTTTTCTTCAATTCAGTTTTCAACCGAGCGATATCCCGGCGAAGTACACGGATGTTCATAGGATTTTCGAGTGGGGAAATAGCATGCGCAAATTCCAGCTTCTTTAATCTCAGTTGATCATCCTGAATTTTTGCAGAAAGGTCGGTCGCATTCATTTCTTTAAGCGACTTATTAAATGCATATGTTTGTTTAGTAGCCATGGGTAAACTTTTTTAATAGATTTTATGCCTGCAAATCTCTTCTGATGATAAATTTGGTGGCAATGGGTAATTTTTGAGCAGCTAATTTCATGGCTTCCTTGGCAGTTTCCATGGTAACGCCGTCGCACTCGAAAATGATACGACCTGGTTCAACAACTGCAGCCCAGAATTCGGGGTTTCCTTTACCTTTACCCATACGAACTTCGGCTGGTTTACGGGTAATTATTTTGTCGGGGAATATACGAATCCATACATTTCCTTCTCTTTTCATAGCACGGGTCATTGCCTGACGAGCAGATTCAATCTGACGGTTGGTTAACCAAATAGGCTCCAAAGCTTTCAGGGCAAATGAACCAAAAGATATGGATGTTCCGCGTTTGGCAACTTCACGAATCCGTCCCTTTTGTTGCTTCCGGTGCTTGCTTCTTTTAGGTTGTAACATGTATTACTGTTTGTATTTCTTAAATAACGTTCGTCTAGTTCTTTACTTATCTGCGATTTCCGCCACCAGCTCTTCCACCTCTTTCTCCTCCACCACCTCTGCGGTCGTCTCTTCTGTCGCCTCCACCTCTTCTATCACCACCACGGTCATCTGCACGATCTCTTCTGTCGCTCATATCATTTTTTCCACCTACAAAATTTGGATTCAGCTCACGCTTTCCTAAAACTTCTCCCTTACAAATCCAAACCTTAATACCGATTTTACCATATACAGTTTGAGCAAATACACTGGCATAGTCAATATCCATCCGAAAAGTATGCAGGGGAATACGACCTTGTTTAAATTCTTCACTACGGGCAATTTCAGATCCTCCCAAACGACCGCTCACTTTCACTTTAATACCTTCTGCACCCATCCGTAATGTGGAAGCGATAGACATTTTGATGGCTCTCTTGAAGTTGATACGATTTTCAATTTGACGGGCAATAGTATCTCCAACAATAATAGCATCTAACTCAGGGCGACGAATTTCGAGAATATTGATCTGTACATCCTGGTTGCTGGTCAAATTCTTCAATTCTTCTTTAATACGATCTACTTCACCACCACCTTTACCAATGATAATACCAGGCTTGGAAGTATGAATGGTTACAATCAATTTACCCAGTGTGCGCTCAATAACAATTTTGGCAATACCGCCTTTATTGATACGGGCATTCAGGTAAATACGAATTTTATGATCTTCGATCAGATTGTTGGCGTAATCTTTTTTACTGCCATACCAGTTACTGTCCCATCCACGGATGATACCTAACCTGTTACCAATTGGATTTGCTTTTTGACCCATATAAACGTTTTACGTATTAGTTGTTAGAATCTACAATTAAGGTTACATGATTGCTGCGCTTACGAACGCGATAGCCGCGACCCTGAGGTGCCGGACGCATTCTCTTGAGTGTACGTCCACCATCAACAAAAACGGTTTTTACAATTAGTCCGCTATCAGCAGCACTTACACCACTATTTTTCTGTTCCCAGTTATTAATGGCGCTCTTCAGCAATTTTGCTAAAGGAACAGCATTGTGCTGAGGATGATGTTCTAAAATTGCCAGTGCTTTTTCTACATCCATTCCACGAATCACATCTGCCAGGAGACGCATCTTACGCGGCCCGGTTGGATAATTATTCAGTTTTGCTACTGCTTCCATGTAATTTTAATTTAAAGTCAGCTTCCGGTTTTTTACATCCGTCTACTTACGATTTATTTATTTTTTTGTGCCTGCGTGTCCTCTAAAGTTGCGAGTTGGTGAAAATTCACCCAGTTTATGGCCTACCATGAACTCAGTTACATACACCGGAATAAACTTATTCCCGTTATGGACTGCAAAAGTATGACCAACAAAATCGGGTGTAATTGTACTCCGGCGACTCCAGGTTTTAATAACACCTTTCTTAGTTCTGCCATCCGTCATGGCAACTACCTTGGTTTCAAGATTGGCATCAACGTAAGGACCTTTTTTTATCGAACGACCCATAATGTATGAGTTAATTTATTGAATGAATTATTTAGCTATTTTTTTACCATCTCTGCGTTGGATAATCAGTTTATCACTGCCTTTTCCTCTGGTACGAGTTTTTTCACCTTTCGCATACTTACCGGTTCTGCTTCTGGGGTGTCCTCCTGAGGCTTTACCTTCACCACCACCCATTGGGTGATCAACTGGGTTCATGGCAACCCCTCTAACGCGAGGTCTGATACCCTTCCAGCGATTTTTACCCGCTTTTCCGGCTGTTTCCAGATTGTGGTCGCTGTTGGATACTACACCAACGGTTGCATAGCAATTGATTAACACTTTGCGAAGTTCTCCGGAAGGCATTTTCAAAACTGCATAGGATTCTTCCTTATTAGCCAATTGTGCAGAAGATCCGGCACTTCTTACCATTTTAGCACCCTGACCTGGTTGTAACTCGATATTGTGAATCATAGTACCTAAAGGCATATTCTTCATCAATAACGCATTACCAATCTCTGGCGCAACACTATCTCCAGCAATTACGGTAGATCCTACCTGAATACCTTGTGGAGCAATGATGTAGCGCTTTTCTCCGTCGGTATATTGGAGCAACGCGATAAATGCAGTTCTGTTCGGATCATATTCAACTGATAATACCGTGGCAGACATGTCACGCTTGTTGCGTTTGAAATCTATGATACGATAGTGTTGTTTGTGACCACCACCCATATAACGTGAAACGCGACGACCCTGGAAATTTCTTCCGGCCGTATTTTTTTGTGGCTCCAGCAAGCTCTTCTCAGGCTGGTTGGTAGTGATTTCCGCATAGGCATTCCCGATTTTCCAACGGGTTCCTGCAGTAATCGGTTTGTACTTTTTAAGTGCCATTTTTTTTAGTTTTCCTTCGCCTTAGCGTTTTTATTACAAATCAACTTTCGCGGTAGTTGAACACCATACTTTCCCGGTAAGGCCGGGAGGGCCTATTTATTAAATGTTTGCGTACAAGTCAATGCTTTCTCCTACTGCAACTGTTACCAATGCCTTTTTATAAGCACCCTTCATTCCCTGTATAAAACCTGCTTTGGTGTAACGTGTTTTATTTTTTCCCGGAACAACAGCCGTATTTACGTCTACCACATTCACACCATAGAATTGCTCAATTGCTTTTTTGATTTCCAATTTATTAGCTCTTCTGTCTACTTTAAACGCATAGCGACGCAATGCCTCCTGCTGAGAATTGGCTTTTTCAGTTAAAATTGGTTTTATAAGTACTTCGCTCAGTTTCATGTTGGATGATTTTGTTTCGTTGTTAATTAAGCAACTTCTTCAGTAAAGATTTTAGCCGTGTTTTCTGTAAATAAAAGCACATCGGCATTCATCAATTCGTAGGTGTTCACATCTGAAAGCAGTGTGCTACCCACATTTGGTATATTACGGGTACTCAGATACAGCGTATCATTGTATTCAGGTAATACTACCAATGTTTTCTTATGAGCGATATTCAAATTTTCCAGAATAGAAACCACGGTCTTAGTTTTGGGAACATCCATCTGAACATCTTCAATAACAAAGACTGCATTTTCTTTTACCTTATAACTAAGGGCCGACATCTTGGCCAAATCTTTCACTTTGCGGTTTAATTTAAAACCATAAGAATGCGGCTTTGGTCCGAATATAGTACCACCCCCTTTGTATAAAGGATTACGGATATTACCCTTACGAGCACCGCCAGTTCCTTTTTGCTTGTGCAGCTTACGGCTAGCACCTTGTACTTCGGCACGGGTTTTTACTTTGTGTGTACCCTGACGACCCTGGGCTAAATACTGCTTAACAGCGAGATAAATAGCGTGGTCATTGGGTTCGATACCAAAAATATCCTCCGGTAATTCAACCGTTCTGCCGGTTTTTTCGCCTTTTATGTTTAATACTTCTACTTGCATTTTTTTTCGATTGAGGGATGATTATTTCTGAATCAAAACAATAGAACCATTGTTTCCAGGTACGGAACCGCTGATCAGTATATAATTTTTTTCAGGGAAAACTTTCATTACTTTCAAACCTTTCATTTTCACACGGTCTCCGCCCATTCTTCCGGCCATACGCATACCTTTAAATACACGAGCAGGATAAGAGGATCCACCAATGGAACCAGGTGCACGAGAACGATCGTGTTGTCCGTGCGTTGCCTCCCCTACTCCAGAGAAACCATGTCGCTTAACAACCCCCTGAAAACCTTTACCCTTGGTAGTTCCCACTACTTCAACATCATCTCCTTCAGAGAAAATATCTACAGTTATGGTTTCACCAAGTGATTTCTCTAGAGAGTAATTCCGAAATTCTTTTACAAATTTTTTGGCGCCGGTTTGGGCCTTAGCAAAGTGATTCAATTCTGCCTGGGTGGCATGCTTATCTTTTTTCTCGCCAAATGCGAGCTGAAGGGCGGTGTAGCCGTCGGTTTCCGCTGTTTTAACTTGCGTAACCGTACAAGGACCAGCCTCAATTATGGTACAAGCTGTTTGCTTGCCATCTTGGGAGAAGACGCTTGTCATCCCGATTTTCTTTCCAATAATACCTTTCATCGTTCGCGGTTTATGGCCCCGCGTTGGTTGTTAAGGACAATTTGCCGATGAAGCAAATTTCAATCCTCGTTTGCTACCGACCTTTTCCTTTGTTTTTTCGCATTGCGAAAAGAGGAAGTACCGGCAGTAAACAAACCTCGAAGGGCCTGTTTATATGTTGCCTCCCGAAAAAACTTCGAGAGATTTTGTAATGTCAGCGCTTTTTTGGTCCGCCAGAGGCGAATTTGAAAGTTGACAAAAAATGTATAAGAACTATTGAATCTGTCCTAAAACAGATATCCTTTTTGCTATCAGGCCTTGATTTCCACCTCAACTCCAGAGGGTAAATCTAATTTACTCAACGCATCCACTGTTCTGGAGGAAGAAGTGTAAATGTCCAGCAAACGCTTATGCGTACATAACTGGAATTGCTCACGGCTCTTCTTGTTCACGTGGGGTGAACGCAGCACAGTAAATATTTTTTTGTTGGTGGGCAAAGGAATCGGTCCTGTAACCACCGCACCTGTACTACGTACAGTTTTTACGATCTTTTCGGCAGACTTATCTACCAAATTGTGGTCGTAAGATTGTAATTTGATTCTAATTCGTTGAGACATATCCTATCACCCATTTTCAGATTGGGAGGGCAAAGGTAAGAGTATTGTGGGGAATAGAAAAATTTTTTTGATGTTTTTTAAAGTTGTGGAAAAAAGCCCGTTTTCAATTGAATAAAATTAAATTAAATGTATAAATTACTGTTTTTTATTAAATAAAGTGAAAATATGTGAGTTTTAGCTACCCAATCGCTGAAATAAATTCTGCCGTAAAATAGCAACAGGTAATTAAGCGTAGATTCATTTTTTCGATACTTTTACGTAACCCTATTATCCATGGCAAAAAAGCATAAAAAAAGGAACCTCCCAACTGATACTAACTCCCCTACCTCTACGACCGTAAAAACCTCCGCCCCAATCTCTGCATTCAACCTATCCAGTTGGATACCTTACCTATTTTTATCACTTTATTTATTGGTTGAATTTATACCCAATCTTGGTTCCTATGATACTATGGGTCCACAGTGGTTCTATCTCTCGATAGTAGACATGGCTACCATGGTTTATATACTATATACCTATAAAGTTCATTATGAATCAGTTAAGCGCCTGATTACGAGTCCGATGTTTTATATTATGCTTGCACTGCTTTTATGGGCCACACTTTCATCCACCTGGGCCTTTAATAGCACAGAAACCTGGGTTTGCCTAGTAAGGCTATTTATAACGCTGGTTGCATTTGTAAATTTGTATACACTCTTTTATGGAGTAAATAATTCATTTAACATCATTTCATATGTGTTAACAGGAATCTTGCTACTGCAGTCAATCCAATCCTTATCGTATTTGTTTTCTCAAATGGGCAGCTTAAGCTTTACAGAGATTGTACTGGGTATGCGCAGTAATGCAGGCAACAAGAACATATATGCAGCCAGTTTACTGATAAAAATACCCTTTGCCTTACATGGGATGCTGAATTTCACTAGCTATCGTAAGTTATTCTTTTTAGTAAGTTTTTCTTTGGGCACCCTGGTAATTATCCTATTGAATTCGAGAACAACTTATTTAAGTTATCTACTTGTGATTGCCTTCACGATTATTTATGAAGTTATAAGGGCTCTTAGGTCAAAACAATATACAACCCTTTACAAGGTTTTACTGATTATCATTCCCGGAATAATTGCCATTTTATTTTCACAGGCGTTAATCAACTCAACCAAGTACAATATTGGGGAAGATAGCGCCGCAGCTTCTCAATATGGAAGTGCAACAGAAAGGATGACAAGCATTACTTCCGATAAAGATGAAAGCCGCAAACAACGATTAGCTTTCTGGAAGCATGCGATTGATTATACAAAGGCACATCCATGGAAGGGTGCTGGTTATGGTAATTGGAAATTAGAAAGTATCGATCCTTCCAAGGATATTTTTAACGAGTTATCGGTACCGCTACACGCCCACAATGATTTTCTTGAGTTTTTCGCCGAGCTGGGTATCCCTGGTGGGCTACTATACATCGCTATTTTCTTTTTTATGGCCTGGATCACTATCCGATATCTTTTCAATGGCGACCGTGATAAGATGGAGGGTGTTTTAGTTATGTGCTCCATAGGTTTAGCTGCCTATGCAGTGGATGCAATATTTAACTTCCCAATTGAACGTCCTATCAATCAGATATTTTTTGCCCTAGTGCTGGCCTTAGGGCTATCTACATTTCTTCATAGCAAATCGGAGCAATCTCCTACTATTATTGTATCACAAACTGAAAGTTCAGGAAACAATGTGCTGATTTTGACATTTATTTCAATTGTATTACTACTACCAGCATCGTTTATTACCTATCAAACTTATCAGTCGCTGATAATTCAGGAAAAAACAAGGGTTGATATGGAAAATGAACCTGTTAAATTAACGCCCGATTATGTAGCTAATGCATTTCCTTCTATTCCGAATATTGGATACTCTACCCTACCCCTAGATGGTATTAAAGCCAGATACCTTGGTGAAAAAGGCCGATATGAAGAGGCGATGAAATACATCAATAGAATTCAGTATATCAATCCACATCTAATGTATGCTGAATTTTTAAAGGCATTAGTGTACATTAATAGCAATCAGCCAGACAGTGCGTACAAATATGCTTCCTTGGCATTTTATAAGCGACCTAGAGTTAAAAACTACTACGACCTGCTAGTGGCATCCTGTGTAAATAAGAAGGATACGAATGCAATCAAGAACGCCTTTTACGAATTCATTTCCCACCGACCGGATGTGCCATCCACCTGGAGTACATTTTTACAGGCAATGACTAATGTAAAAGTCAGCTTTTACCCATCTGCCATCACGCCCCAAATGGTGCAACGGGCCGACAGTGCACTCAAAATATTTCCCACCGACTCTACGTTACTGCAACGTAAACTAGAAATAATTAGAAATTTATAAATCCTCCATCCCATAAGCGAAATACTATTATGAAAAAAAATAAAAAATATACGCCAATAAAAGCGGCTGAACTTAATACGCCGATTTCCACAACAGCAAACCGGGGTTTCTCGCTTTCTAATTCAAGTGATTTACTTACCATCCTTTTTTGTTGTCTCTATTTTGTTGTAGAGTTTATTCCCAATCTTGGAGCAACCGACGACCAGGGACCTCAGTGGGTTTATCTTGTTTTACTCGACATGGGTATTGTTGCCTACTTCCTGAATAATAAAGGAGAGTACTCAGAAGCGGTGTACACTATATTCAATACACTTTTTTCTAAGCTCTACACCGCACTTTTTGTATTAGCCGGCATTTCTGTATTTTTTGCCATTAACAGAACAGAAGGTTGGGTATGTTATGTTCGGTTCATTGCAACAATCGTTGCATTTTTTAACCTGGCAATTTTACTTTACAAAAGGCAAAATCTCTTCCCCACTTTAACTATTCTATTAGCTCTAATTGTTCTTTTTCAGTCTATTCAGGAATTGTATTTTTTCTTCACACAAATGAGTAGTAACAGTTTAACTAGTCTCGTATTAAAGTTAAAAGGCAATGCAGGAAATAAAAATATTTTTGCGGCGAGTGTACTGGCTAAAGTTTCCTTTGTTATGTATGGTTTATACCATAACAAAGGAGCAAAAAAACTATTTTATTTTTTCGTGTTTATGCTAACTGTGTGGCTTATTTATCTGCTCAATTCGCGAACAACCTATGTTGCACTATTTAGTATCTCGTTTTTCTATTTAGCCTTTTGTGGTTTACAGTATTACAAACAAAAGAATAAAGAAATTTTAGTTTTTAATGGAGGAGGGATTCTATTAGGATTAATCATAGCCTATTTTTTTTCACTGATGTCTTTAAGCGCCGCTAAAAGCAGCTATGTAGATGAGAGTTCTAGCGGATATGGAACTGTACTGGAAAGAGTGGCAGGTATCAATTCGTCAGAAGATGATTCTAGAAAACAACGCCTTTTTCTTTGGGATCATGCATTCCATTATGGGCTTCAACATCCACTCATGGGTTGTGGCTATGGTAACTGGAAATTTGCCAGCATCCCTCCAACTAAATACCTGGTAGACGATTTATCCGTACCGGTGCATGCACACAACGATTTCTTAGAATTTTTTGCCGAATTAGGTTTCCCCGGAGGATTACTTTTCTTAGGTCTGTTTCTTACTATTGCCTATTATACGTCAAAGGTGGTATTATCCCCAACGGCAGGACAAGAAAATAAAATAATCGCCTTTTTCTCCCTGCTTGCTATGATTGGTTATGGGGTGGACGCCCTTTTTAACTTTCCAATAGAACGACCGGTTAACCAATTATTTTTTGCCTTTTTCGCGGCAGTAAATTTAATGGCGTATACCGGAACTGATTTTAGAAAAACAGAAGAAACTGAGGAGCCTAAACCCAGTAAAACATTTTCTGAAAACCTAAAATACATTTATTCTTTTATAGCCATCCTGTTGTTATTACCCAGTGCTTATGTTACTTTTCTTACTTATCAGTCGCTGGTAGTTCAAAACAGGGTAATTGCCGATTTACAGAATGAACCCCTCAAATTACCCATTGAAAGTGTGTTAAATGCTTTCCCAAGTATGCCAAATGTTACCTCATCCGCACAACCGATTGACGGAATACTGGGCAGATACCTCTATGAAAAGCAAAGATACGATGAGGCACTCGTTTACCTAGATAGAGGAATAAAAGCGAATCCCTATATCATGTACTGCGAGTTTCTTAAGGCTGATGTTTACTTTGCACAAAACAAAGGAGACAGTGCTTTAAAATATGCCTCCTTAGCCTATTTTTCTAAACCTAGAGCAAAAACATATTATCAAACCTTAGTTGCAGTATGTGTTAAAACAGCCGATTCGGTAACACTGAAAAAAGCTTATCAAGAATTTGTTAAGTATCGTTCCAAAGAATCACTGGGCTATGCCTTGTATTTACAGGGGTTAATCAATATAAAAATGACTACCCAGCCCAAGGGAACTACGCCACAAATGCTGCGATTGGCTGATAGTGTTTTAAAATTATTTCCTAATGATTCTACCCTTATGGTGAGAAGAAGTGAAATCATTAACAATATTCCTGCCGGAAGTATTCCAGAGCTGGCTGTTCAAGAAAAGAACGTACTGAAAGCCCAACAACTTTTTAATGAAGCTTCTGCCCTATTTGCCAAGAATGATTTTGAAGGTGCAGCCCAAAAATTTATTCGCTCCACTGAAATTAGTAATGGCAGTTATGGCGTATTCGAAAATATTGGTGTTTGCTATTTTAATATGAGGCAGTGGGAGCGATGCTTACCCTGGTTTGATAAAGTTTTTGCCACCAAATCTGCTAACGACGGTAAATCAGAATATTTTAAAGCTGCAGCACTCATCAACCTAGGTATAAAGGATGAGGCCTGTGCCCTGCTGAAAATCTCAAAAGGGAAAGGATTTACTGCAGCGGATGGACTGATTAAAGGTTACTGTCAATAAATCTACATAAAAATTTACTACTATTCCACCCAATAAAAATGCCCCAATCAGGGGCATTTTTTATTACTTGAAATGAGTGAAACTATTAGTCATCAATCTTCACTTTTCCCTTACTCTTTGCAATTACTTCTTCAGCAATATTATTAGGAGCAGGTGAATAATGACTGAATTCCATGGTAGATGTTGCACGGCCAGAGGATAAAGAACGCAACTGGGTTACATATCCAAACATTTCACTCAAAGGTACTTTCGCCTTTATCACTTGTAAATTACCGCGGCTGTCCATTCCCTCTAACATACCTCTTCTGCGGTTAAGGTCTCCGGTTACATCACCCATATACTGATCTGGAGTAACTACTTCTACCCTCATGATTGGCTCTAACAAAGTTGGCTTTGCTTTTCTACCTGCTTCTCTAAATCCACCCTTTGCACATAATTCGAAAGACATAGCATCAGAATCCACCTGGTGGAAACTACCGTCAAAAATTCTCACTTTCATGGTTTCCATAGGATAGCCAGCTAATACGCCTGTTCCCATAGAAGATTCAAATCCTTTTACAATAGCTGGGTGGAATTCTTTAGGAATAGATCCTCCGAAAATATCATTCTTAAACTGGAAGCCTTTTCCTGGATTCTCTGTAAGCCACTCCTGATCTGCCGGCCCGATTTCGAAATAGATATCGGCGAATTTACCGCGACCACCGGTTTGCTTTTTCAGAATTTCGCGGTGCTCAATTTTTTGAGTGAACGACTCTTTATAAGCAACCTGCGGATTACCCTGGTTGATTTCAACTTTAAACTCCCTACGCATACGATCCACAATAATCTCCAGGTGCAATTCACCCATTCCAGAAAGGATAGTTTGCCCAGTATCTTCATCTGTTTTTACACGGAGGGTAGGATCTTCTTCCACCAACTTGGCAATGGCCATACCCATTTTATCTACGTCGGCCTGTGTTTTGGGCTCAACCGCAACGGATATTACCGGCTCAGGGATGAACATGTTCTCCAAGGTAATCGGATGGTTTTCATCACAAAGTGTATCCCCGGTTTTGATTTCTTTAAACCCTACAGCAGCGGCAATATCACCGGCCTCAATAAAATCTATTGGATTCTGCTTGTTGGCAAACATCTTCATGATACGGCTAATACGCTCTTTCTTTCCACTTCTTACATTCAACACATAAGAACCAGCATCCAAATGACCAGAATAACAACGGAAGAATGCCAAACGACCTACAAACGGATCCGTCATGATTTTGAAAGCGAGTGCAGCAAAAGGTTCTTTCGCATTCGGCTTACGCACTTCGGGTTCACCTGTATCTGGATTTGTTCCGGTAATATCATCCAAATCAACGGGGCTGGGCAAGTATCTGCAAACAGCATCCAGGGCAGTTTGTACCCCTTTATTTTTAAAGGAAGATCCGCACATCATAGGCACGATGCTCAAATCTATACAAGCCTTACGAATAGCTTCATGAACCTCAGCTTCCGAAATGGTATTGGGATCATCAAAGAACTTCTCCATCAGGTTATCATCATATTCAGCTACCGATTCAATCAGCTTCGCTCTCCAATGATCGGCTTCCTCTTTCATATCATCCGGAACTGGAATTTCTTTGAAAGTCATTCCCTCGGTTTCCATATCCCAGATTACACCCTTCATAGTGATCAAGTCTACCACACCTATAAAATTATCTTCAGCACCAATAGGTAATTGAAGCGGAACGGCATTCGCACCCAGCATCTCTTTTACCTGATTAACCACCATCAAAAAGTCGGCACCGGAGCGATCCATCTTGTTCACAAAACCAATCCGGGGTACCTTATACCGGTTCGCCTGACGCCAAACGGTTTCAGACTGCGGCTCCACCCCATCCACTGCAGAGAAAAGCGCAATCAACCCATCCAATACACGCATAGAACGCTCAACCTCAACGGTAAAGTCCACGTGACCGGGGGTATCAATGATGTTGAAATAATACGATTTTGTATTTGCATCCGCAGTACCCCGTACCGTTGGAAATTTCCACTCACAACTAACGGCGGCAGAGGTAATAGTAATACCTCTCTCCTTTTCCTGTTCCATCCAATCGGTAGTAGCCGCACCATCATGCACTTCCCCGATTTTATGAATCATGCCGGTGTACCGGAGAATTCGCTCCGTGGTGGTGGTTTTACCCGCATCAATGTGCGCAGCGATGCCAAAATTTCTTTGTAATTTTAAGTCAGCCATAAATTGTTCTTATTTGGTTTGACGGTTCTGGTTTAGAGTCCCTGTTTTTTGAGCGGCAAAGGTACAAATATTCCGAATAGTACCACTTTTTGTTCCTGACAATTTTACGTTAGTTATTACCACTGATTAATTAAGAATTTTTTGCTGATACTAATAATCTGCAATAAAAAAAGCCCTGATAATCAGGGCTTTTATGTCAAATTTTAATTTTTTATATTTTGAAGTGGGAGAAAGCCTTGTTAGCTTCTGCCATACGATGGGTATCTTCTTTCTTTTTGAATGCAGCACCTTCCCCTTTAGAAGCAGCAACTATTTCATTTGCCAGTTTGTCTGCCATAGTACGTCCGTTTCGCTCACGGCTATAACGAATCAACCACTTCATGCTTAATGAAATTTTTCTATCGGGACGAACTTCAGAAGGAATTTGGAAGGTAGCACCCCCAATTCTTCTACTCCGAACCTCAACAGAAGGCGTAATGTTGGCAATTGCTTTTTTCCAGATTTCGTAGCCTTCTTCACCGGTAATCTTAGTTACCTTGTCTACTGCATCATAGAAAATATTGATAGCAGTGCTTTTCTTTCCCTGCCACATTAAATTGTTGATAAAACGGGTAACCAGTTTATCATTAAACCGGCCATCCGGTGCAAGGGGTAATTTTTTGGCTTGTGCTTTACGCATGTTACTAGCGAATTAATTGAGATGATGAATTATTTCTTGGCCTTTTCTTTCTTGGTACCGTATTTAGAACGACTCTTCTTTCTGTCTTTAACACCTGCCGTATCCAGACTTCCACGTACAATGTGATAACGAACACCCGGCAAATCTTTTACACGACCTCCTCTGATCAGTACAATGGAGTGCTCCTGTAAATTATGCCCTTCCCCTGGGATGTAGGCAATCACCTCAATCTTATTGGTCAACCGCACTTTGGCCACTTTTCGAAGCGCAGAGTTTGGCTTTTTGGGTGTTGTTGTGTACACACGGGTACAAACACCCCGGCGTTGAGGACAAGCATCCAAAGCCCTTGATTTACTCTTGGCCCTGATAATTTCGCGACCTTTTCTAACTAATTGCTGAATAGTAGGCATTATTTTCCGTTTAAAATTTCGGACGGCAAAGGTAATAGCTGATTCGGAAAATTCAAAATGTTTTATCTGAAACCCCACCGAACTAGCTATATTTTATCCCATTACGGGTAATTATTGGGCATTCCGCGCAAGTAATCTAGGCGTATTTATCCTAAAAAAGCGAAAAACCTGTATTTATCCACAAATTAAAAATAGGTATTTACACCGCATTTTTTTTCCTTTTTTAACTGGATTTCAATCAGTTCTGATTTGGCCAACCCCTCTCCGCTAATTTGCCGGTAAGAAGCGATATTGTTATGAAATACAGAATCGGCAGTTTTTTTGCAATCTTGGTAGCCCTATTTCCCGGGAAAGTCTTTTGTCAGATTATACCCATTATATATACGAGCCTGGGGAGTAACTATATACAAACTTTTGATAGTTTACCGGCTACAGGAAGTATAAGCCTGCCCGGCAAGGGACCATTTGCCCTGCAATCAACCCCTATTACACAGGGGAAACTTAGTGGCTGGTTTATTTCCCAAACCGCAGGCAACAGCAATCAGGCAGGATTTTATATGGGTTCGGGCACTTCTACCGCTCATGGCATTTACAGTGCCGGATTAATTAACAATACCGATAGGTCGCTCGGAAGTCTTTCCTCTTCGGGAGGAAGTTATGCGTTTGGGGTGATTTTTTCTAACCAAACCGGAAAAACCTTATCCATCCTTTCCATTGCGACTCAAATTGAACAATGGAGAAAAGGAGGCTCCGGAAAGAAAAATACCTGGATTTGTAAAGCCAAAACCGGCAAATGGGTGGGGATAGATACCAGCGGTTGGATCGTTTGCCCCGAAGGAAATTTTAGCTCCATTAATTCCAGCACTGGCACTACCTCCCTTAATGGGAATCTACCAGAAAATCAACAGGCCCTATCCTTTCAAATCAATCGATTTAGGTGGAAACCAGGCGAACAATTACTCTTGGCCTGGTTCGACCCCGACGATGCCGGCAATGATGACCTATGCGCCATTGACCAATTTCAATTTTCGGCCCTGTATCAAGTGAATGCACCGTCACCCGGATTAATACGGCTTGATTCACTCTCACCCACACAAGCTTTTTTCAGTTGCCCTATATCAACTGGTGGTGGAAATACCCGCGTAGACTGGGAGTGGGATACGATACCTAGTTTTGATTTTCCAGAAACACTTATTGCCGAACCCACTTCGATCTCCGAAAATACAGAGCTGGAAACTATAAAGGGAAGACTTACCCAACTATTACCGGGAAGGAAATATTTCGTTAGAATTACCGCTACTAATGAAATTGGCTCAACTATCAGTGTACCTTTTTCTTTCACAACCCCGGAATTGCCTCCCCTCGTATTTACATTTACGCCCACCCTAATCGACAAACAAAAGCTGGCTGTGGAAATTCAATATCAATTACGGGGTGTAAATCTCCCCTTAGAAACAGGGGTAGAATGGTCGAACAGTGCAAACTTCGTAAATCCGAAAACGATGCGATCCGAATCTCCCGCATTGTCCCTTTCGAAAATATTGATTGATCAGTTACCCTCGGCAACTACGCTGTTTGTAAGAGGATATGCTCGGTATCAAACAGGCATCGCATATGGCAATATCCAAATTATTGCTATTCCCACTTCCATTAAAACTTTTCAGTTAACCGGTAACTTGCTAACTGCGGCTAAAACCATCAGCTATCAGTTGGAAACAGCAGATACGGTTGAAAAATTATCCATTACCGACTTCACCATTATCAGTCAACAAATCAATCTTGCTAAAGTAGAAGAGATAAAAGGCTCGGGAAAAAACTATTCAATTATTGTAAATACTGGATTCGGGGATGGTCTGTTGCAACTCCAATTGAATACCCCCCAATTTTGCACTCCTTCCCTATTTGGCACACCCATGCTCGCAACAGGAATTTGCAAAATAGATAAAACGGCGCCACTAATTAAACGAGTTTATTACGCCAATCAATCTTATAAATCTGGCGACACGCTGCGCTTATATACCGAAATAATACCCGATACAACAGCTGTAAGTTTAGTGCAAGGGAAGTGGGCGTCACTAATAGTAACCCATTGGAAAAAAATCAACGATTCCCTGTATCTGAGCGAAATTCGAATTACAGAGGGCTCAGCAAATATTAAAGCAGCAGATGGCATATCCATTAATTTGCAGCTTACTGATGCAGTAGGAAATCGGTCACCAGTATTTTCAGATACCCTTTACTACCCGAATGACAATATAGATGGCATTTCACCCAAAATTGTTTCTGTTAATGCCCCTAAATCGGGATGGTTTTCTACTGGTGATACTTTACAATGGCAGGTAAAATTTTCAGAGCCGTTGGTGGTATTAAAAAATTTAAAAAATCCTTATCTAACCCTGCAGATTGGAAATAGTACTAAACAAGCAGCATTTACAATACAGAACAATACTATACTTGAATTCATCTATGTGGTTAAACCCGGCGACTTTGATTCTGCAGGTATAAGTTGGAAGAAAAACATAGTATTAAATGGCTGCAGCATTTCAGATTCAGCCGGAAATCTGGCGCAATTATCTTGGGTAGATACTACTTCCAATTATGCAATTAAAATAGATGGAATTCCACCCGTTATTACCAAAATGATACTTCCATCGCCGGGATGGTATCCTACATCCCAATGGTTGTATTTTTCAATTATTTTTTCAGAACCCGTTTTAATAAAGGGAGATATAGATCAAGTAAAAATGCTACTCTCGGTGCAAAGCAACCAGCAAAAAGCAAGGTTACTATCCGTAACTGGAAATCAGTTACAGTTTGGCTATCAGGTGCAGTCTGGAACCTGGGATAAAAAGGGTGTTTATCCTTTACAAATATTATTAGAAAACTCGAATGCCATAACCGATTCATCCGGAAATAATGCCCTGCTCAGTTGGCAAATGAAAAATCAAAACACCGGTATCTATTTGGATGCTACCGGACCGAATTGGATAGATTCAAGTACGATTACTGTTCCCTTTTGTTTATCAGATTCAATTGTAACCATTCAATCATTGCTAAGTTTTACTGATCAGGAACCGAACGAAAAACTTCGGGTAACTACTGCCAACTATTCAGGTAAAGATTCCATTAAAGTAGTTACGGATGAGATGCTTTCCAACGGCTCTGCATTGCAACCCCTGCTTACGATTTTAATTCGTAATAAAATGAATCCGGGTAAAGACAGTCTGCAAATAACTGTATCGGATAGTTTTTTCAGTTGTTCCAAATGGATATTGTTGCAGTCTTACAATCCCGTTGAAAATAATACAATCCAATCTATCCCTATTCAATGTGTAGGCGCAGCCATACCAACCCTGCAAGCCACTCCACCCTCAGGGGGAAACGGAGGGTATCAATATACATGGGAATATGCTTCCCCTGAAAAGGCCGGCTTTGCCCGATTTGGAATAAATGACACAACCCCTTTTTATAAATTGGCTCCGCTAAACCGTTCCCTTTGGGTTAGAAGAAAAGTAGTATCAGGGCCATGCACCAGCTTTACTGCCCCTTTGCTGATTGCAATAAAGGGAGAAGGATTATGGCGCGGAAAAAACTCTTCTAATTGGGAGGATGCAGGTAATTGGTGTACAGAAAAAATTCCAACAGAAAAAACATCCGTAACCATACCAGGGGGAACCCCTTTTTCGCCGGTTCTTTCCCTTCAGGGCTTCTGCGATACCCTTCAATTACTACCCGAAGGTATTTTATGTATCAAGGGAGAATTAGGAATTCATAGCATCATACAAAGCCCTGCAGCATCTATATTAGCTGAAGATGGTGCCATCAGATTACTGGGTGATGAACCTCAAACCCTTTCTGGCGAAAATTTTCAGCAACATACTATCAGATCCCTATCTATACAAAACCAACAGGGAGTTACCCTTACCGATTCAATAGTTATTTCGCATTCGTTATCTATGCAACGGGGATATATAATTACCAATTCAACATTATGGATGAACAACAGGGCGGTTGTTGGGCCCTCGTCGGATGGTAGTTTTATCCAGGGCTCGGTTAATACCCAATGGTTGCTAGAAAATAGCAAACGACAATACCTGTTTAGTAGTCATCCATTTTCTAAAAAACAACCGCTATCCATACTAGCCAGTCAGGTAAGTATTACGGGAAACCAACAGTCAGATTCTCTTTTCGCCTCCTCCCCTCTTCAACTTCCATCTGCCTTTAAGTTGAACAACATACCGATTGCAGAAGACAGTTTGGGCATATTACAATGGATCCCATTTACTACTTTGAATGGTGAAGGAGAAAACTCCTGGAACCGAGCTGAAGGGATTCGATGGCTATTCAGGGGAAGTAAGGGTCAGGGTTTAGATGATGAAACATCTTGGCTGCAGCATTCAGTTTATACCCCCAATCCTGTTGCTTTCCATTTTTCGGGAGAGCTGAATTGTGGAGATCAAGTGATACAATTTTCCGATTCTGCAGCAGGTTACCAACTGGTGGGCAATCCTTATTTATGCAGTATTGATATGAGCACTTTACAAATTTCCGACAGCATTGCCCCGCATTATTGGGTATGGAATCCCTTGCAGGGAAAATCTGGAGGATATAGCTGCCATTTATTTACAGAGTCAGGTCTCATTCCGCCTTATGGAACTTTTCTAATACGATTACAGGGAAAAAATCAGCATCAGCTATTAATCAGTGAAAAATCTAAAGTACCTAATTGGGAAAGGTATACCGGAAATAGCAGGTATGAAACGCCTCAACAGATGACCTGGAAATTGTTTCAGGATAGTATTTTTTACGATCAGGTAACCATCCGGGAAAATCAGAAAGCCTATAATGGTTTCGACTGGCTGGATGGAGAGAAGATAAAGAATCCCTCACATAACATTTACACAGAAACCTATAACAGGCAAGCACTTTCAATCGATCAACGATCCATCAACTCAAAAAGTTATATCCCACTGGTAATGGAGCATCTACCCAAAGGAAAGTATGCTTTACAGCTCACCCAGTTGGCGCTGAAATCGGAAAACAATTTATATTTTATAGATAACTATACCCAGCAAATGAGTCTGCTACAGCAGGACACAATTTTTCAGTTCGAAATAAATTCAGACAGCTTAAGTATTTCACGAAACCGATTTTTGATTACCGGAAAAGACCCATTACAAAACAGCCTTGCATTATTGGCAATTTATCCGCTAACTATTTGGCCAGTTCCGGCAACGGATTATCTGCAAATCAGATGCAGCGTGTGGCCTGAGGGTATGGTATCTGTTATAATCAATGACTTTTCAGGAAGAACCATCCGGCAAACCCGCAGCAGTTTTGAATCGAATGGTAAATTAAAAATTCCAATAAATGATATTCAGCCCGGAATTTATACCATCGAAATCAGGAATCCGAATAGTTTATACCGAGCATCCGGCAAATGGATTAAACAATAAACGAAGTTACTCAATAATTTACCGGGAATAGCCATCCACGGGTATCTGGAACAACCTGATTGCGGATGTTATTGATATTTTTCTTTAACTCAGGGGCAACCTCCCACTGGGTTGTATCAAATTGAATGGTATAGTCACGATAGGTAAGTTGTTGTATCATTGCGATGGTAGCGGCAGTTCCTGTTCCAAAAATTTCTCGCAAAGTACCTGCTTTATGGGCCGAAATTACTTCATCAATCAATATCGGTCGCTCCTCCACCTGGTATCCCATATCTCTCAATACCTGTATCGCACTATCTCGGGTAATGCCGGCCAAAATAGTTCCCTCTTCCAGTGAGGGCGTAATGGCAGTATTTCCTATCAAGAAAAAAACATTCATAACGCCCACTTCCTGCAAATATTTATGCTCAAATGCGTCAGTCCACAGAACCTGATCATATCCAGCTTTTCTGGCAATGGAAGTTGCCAGCATACTTCCGGCATAATTTCCAGCATTTTTCGAAAATCCTACCCCGCCTGGAGCTGCTCGGGTATATTTTTCTTCAACATAAATTTTTAGCGGTTCTAAGTAATACTGTCCGGAAGGGCTTAAAATAACCATAAATTTATAGGTTTCGGAAGGCTTAACCCCAATTACTGGATCGGTAGCTATCATAAAGGGCCGTATGTATAAAGAATAGTCAGGAGCTCCCGGAACCCAAGCCTGATCTAACTGAATCAACTGTCGCATTCCCTCTATAAACAACGCTTCGGGTACCTCGGGCATCTCAAGCCGTGCCGCAGATAGGTTAAAACGTTTCAAATTTTCCTCTGGTCGGAATATGGATATTTTTCCATCAGCAGTTTTATAGGCTTTTATCCCCTCAAAAATGGCCTGACCATAATGAAATACAGCAGTAGCGGGGGATAATTGTAAAGCACTGTAGGGCCGAATTTGGATATTAGTCCACTCCCCATTGATAAAATCTGCCTCCAGCATATGATCTGTAAAAACCTTTCCGAAAGGCAGGTTATTCCAATCAATTTGATCTAAAGATGATTTTTCAACATGAGTAATCTTTATAGTCTCAACAGCTTGCATACCCTTATATTTGATGCAAAGAAACAAAAAAATAAAAGCTAACGAGCGTTATTTTTCAAATATTTATTCTTTTATGGCATTACCAGCATTTTTACTGGCCTCATTTTATAAAAACAAGTTGGTTATTCCAACCGAAAGCAAACCGGCTGCGATCTCAGCTGTGGTAGAACCCCCTCACCTACCAGCAGCTGAAACTCGGTGGTATTTGGGAGAAAATAAAAAACAGGTTACGATTGTTGTAAATCAGTCTTCAATTGCCTTTCTTACCGATGATCAATTTACCTTACTTACCAGTGTGCTAAAAGCCTGTAAATTGAATATGGCAGATGTATCCATTGTAAACCTTGCCAATAGTGCTAAAAATTTTACGCAACTGCACCAAACATTGAATACCAGGTTTCTTTTACTATTTGATGTGGCTACCTCGGCAATTGATTTACCTTTCTCCATCCCACTGTACCAGTTACAATCTTACGACCAATGCCAAATATTACAGGCGACCTCATTGAATGCTATGCTGGGAGAAGAAAAAGCAGCCAAGGACGAAAAAATGAAACTTTGGAACGGGTTGAGAAAAATGTTTTCCCTATAATTAGCCGGCATGCAAATTCCCATAACCCTCCTATTTGCCAGTAACAACTTACATAAAGCTGCAGAGATTAATACCATTGCAGGCTTAACCTGCAAGATAATAACCCTGCGGGAGGCAGGTATTGAAATTGATATTCCGGAACCGCACGCAAGTTTTCACGACAATGCGCTGGAAAAATCCCGGACGATTTATCAATTAACGCATAAAAATTGTTTTAGTGAAGACAGTGGTTTAGAGGTGAAAGCATTGGGGGGAGCTCCCGGAGTTCGCAGTGCCCGGTATGCGCATGACAAAGCAACGGATCAAGAAAATATCGATAAGTTGTTACAAGCAATGTTAACGCTTGCAGACAGAACTGCCTGCTTTAAAACGATAATTTCATTACAATTTGAGGGGGGGGAATATTTTTTTGAGGGGGAATGCATTGGACAAATCTTACCACAACAAAGAGGTTCAGCAGGCTTTGGTTACGACCCGATTTTTGTTCCAGATGGAAGTACGCTTAGTTTTGCTGAAATGAGCAGTGCCGAAAAAAATCTGTTTAGTCA
>JBIINW010000108.1:0-8877 GCA_044337245.1 Sediminibacterium sp.
GAGATTTTGAAGGACAAATCATTGCCGGACAGTTACAGTCCTCCGGCATATTCCCTGCGGACACCAACCGCTTTTTTAATGGCGTACGGTTATACAAGCCCAAACAGGAGGCCAATCGATATATGACGGGTCTCACTATCAACTGGCAACCCAAATGGGTAAAAGGACTTTACCTAGGTGTTGCACAAGCCGCCTATCAGTATGCATCCGATGTTACCGGAATCGCTGATATCTTACCCTTGGCCGGAATAGTGGTTTCGGCTACCCAAAAAGCCGGTAAAAAAGCAGCCTTGGGTTCTGTATTTGCCAGATATGTGTTGCCTAATGATCATGCTGAGTTTTATTTGGAGTATGGCAGAAACGACCGGGTGCCTACTCCGGTAAATCTAATTAGTGATGTTAACTATCCACGGGCTTTTGTAGGCGGATTTCGTAAATTATTCCCCCTTAAAAAGAAGGGTACCTGGCTGGAATTGGCCACCGAATTTACCCAAATGGGTTTACCCACCCCCGAATTGGTGTTGGAGGGAAATAGCTTTTATACCCACCCCTATGTTCGACAGGGTTATACCCATAATGGACAAGTGCTGGGCTCAGGTATTGGTCCGGGTAGTAATAGTCAAACCGTTGATGTAAGCTGGGTAAAGGGATTTAATAAAGTGGGCCTGCGCATAGAGCGACTGGCTCGTAATATGGATTTTAATTATGCCGCTTTTATAGGAACCCGGGATTATACCCGGCATTGGATTGATATATCTACTGAATTACATGCCGACTGGCAATATCAAAATATTCTCTTCTCCGCCCGTACCACCCTCACTCGCTCCCTCAACTACCAATGGTACGTATTCCCCGATCTGGGGTATTTTCAAAATGGCTACGACTTTTTGAATTTCAATGCCTCCCTCTCTGTAGCGTATCGATTCTAATCTACTTATTTACCTTTTTTTCTTCTATTTTGGCATTTTTGGGTATTGAAATCCAACAAATCAGTAACTACTTCGGGTTACTTACTAGCTCAATAAACCTAATAAAAGTGCATTAAATAGCTCTTTTTAATGTTTATATGCACGAATTGCTTATTTTTGTATAAAATAAGGCAATATGTTGCACCATCATGCGCTGATAAAACAAATTAAAGAACGAAGAGAGATGCTGAAGATTACGCAAGAAAGTTTGGCGGATTTATCAGGTGTAGGACTAAGAACCATTAAGCAGTTGGAGGCAGGAAAAGCAAATCCAACCTTCAAAACTTTACAAGAAATCGCAGATGTGCTTGGTTTGGAATTGGTTTTACAAATTAAAAGACTCAATAGCATATGAGATCAGGACAGGTGTTTTATAAAAATGAATTGGCAGGTATCCTAAATCAACTTGATAATGGAAGTTTTGTTTTTCAATATGATAAGCACTGGTTAAACGACAGTAGCAAGCCAGCCATAAGTTTGACATTACCAAAAAGCAAAAGGGAATTTACTTCATCTACACTTTTCCCTTTTTTTTTCAATTTGATTCCCGAAGGGGCGAACAAGCGTTTACTATGTAGTAAAAAACGAATAGATTTTGATGATTATTTCGGCATTTTACTCGAAGTAGCCGGTGGTGATACGATTGGTGCAGTTACAATTAGTAAAGCGAAATGATTAAAATGGAAATAGATAGATGTCCTGGAACATTGGCAGCAGGGTTCACTACCTATAGTAGAACTTGTAGTAAGCGTGTTTTTAATGGGAGCAAGGTAAATCATATTCTTCCGTATGCTTCTTTACAGTCTAATCACAATAGTGATGATTCTTTTGAAGAGAATGCAATTCGAATGTCTATTTCAGGGGTACAGGAAAAGTTTTCAATTATTCAATTGAAAAATAAGATTCGTTTAACAAAGGAAGGCGAGCAAGGGACACATATATTAAAACCTATTCCAAGTTTATCTAAAAATGCAGATCAAATGCCTGCCAATGAGCACGTAACTATGCAAATTGCCAGACAAGTATTTGGTATTGAAACAGCTGAGAATGCATTAATTTTTTTTGGAAATGGTGACCCAGCTTACATTACTAAGCGTTTCGACTTAGTATCCGGTGGTCTCAAACTGGCCCAAGAGGATTTTGCATCTCTTGCTGGGATGAGTCCACAAACCCATGGAATAGATTATAAATACCTAGGTAGTTATTGGGATATGTTTGAACTCATGCGTGAAAAATTGCCAAGCTACAAAGTTGAATCGCTCAAATTATTTAAATTATTGATATTCAATTATTTGTTTTCAAATGGAGATGCTCATTTGAAGAACTTTTCAATTATTGAAACACCACTGGGTGATTTCAAATTGAGTCCAGCGTACGATCTTTTTAACAGTCGCATTCATATTGAAGATAAAGACTTTGCTTTAAATGAAGGTTTACTCCCGGCGAGCATGAGACGAGGGAATGTTGCAAAACAATTTCAATTGCTGGCTAATTGTGCAGGAATCCCCGAGAAACAAATGAATGCTATATTGGCATTGATGGTTTCAAAATTAGATCAAGTAAAGATACTAATAGATGCCTCATTTCTAAAAGAGCGAATTCAAAGAAGTTATTTACAAACCTACCAAATGAGATTAAAGAAGCTGAAAAATGAATAGCAAAAATAGATTTTATAAAGTTTTAATTATTTTATCCTTCCCATAATCTTGCACAGTTTCTTCGGAGGAGAAAATGATGAAATCCTCTTTTGTAAATTGAATAGCTATTTGTATTAAGTAATAATTTAATACAAATAGCTATGTTTTTCGACAAATTTTAAATGTAAACTAATCATTACATATTTTGTAATGTAGTCTATTGTTAATATGTAAAATGAATATAGTAACATGTTCAAGGTCGAATATGGAATATCGGAAAAGGTTTATTTGCCAGTATTATCATAATATTATAATTTTAATACAACAATATATTATAATTTTAGTAAGACGCTATATTATAATTTTGCTACAACAAGAGATTATAATATTAAAAGTGTACCATGGCAACTCCTTCCGAAAAACTAGCAGCATCCCTTGTGATATTAAAAGGCCTACAAGACAAAGGTAATATTGCTATAAAAAGTAGTGAGTTAACTCGAACACATAAGGAAAGGCTTTTGAAGAATGGTTTCATAAGTGAGGTATATTCTGGGTGGTATATCATTTCATCGCCAGAAAATCGACAAGGGGATAGTACTTCATGGTATAGTTCTTATTGGAAATTTTGTGCTCAGTATTTGAATGATAAATACAAGTATCAGTGGTGTATGTCTGCTGAGCAATCATTAATGATTCATGCTGGCAATTGGACAGTCCCCAAGCAATTAATTATTAAATCACCTGAAGCTAATAACTTCAAGACCGATTTACGATTTGACACTTCTTTATTTCATATGAAGTCAAAATTGCCACTTAAGTCTGAAGTAGAAGTATTGGATGGATTAAGAGTGTTGAGTTTGTCAAATGCTTTAGTGAATGCATCTTTACATACCTATACACAAAATGCTACCGATGTTCGAACAGCATTATCGCTTGTAAAATCATCGGCTGATATTTTAAACATTTTATTAAGTGGGGGGCAATCTATCATAGCCGGCAGACTTGCCGGTGCTTTTAGAAATATTAAAAAAAGTAAGATTGCCGATGACATCATTAAAACAATGCAAGCTGCTGGTTATGATGTTCGTGAGTTAGATCCGTTTACTGATAATTTAAATATATCTTTTTCTTCAAAAGACGCATCGCCATATGAAAATCGTATAAAAATAATGTGGTCTAATTTTAGAAAAATTATAATTGATACATTTCCTGCTGCCCCGGGTGTGCCAAAAAACAAAGATAAATTTATTAACAGCGTTAAAGAGATTTATGTAACAGATGCATATCACTCTTTATCAATTGAGCGATATCAAGTGACACCTGCGTTAATTGAACGGGTAAGAAACGGAAGTTGGAATGCGAAGGATAATGATGTAGATAGTAAACAAAGAGATGCAATGGCAGCTAAAGGTTACTGGGATGCTTTTCAATTGGTAGAACAAAGTATCCGTAAAGTATTAAACGGAGAGAATGCAGGAGAGGTTTTAGATAATGATCATGGAGATTGGTATCGTGCATTATTTGGTCCAAGTGTTGTTTCAGGTTTGTTAAAACCTGCCGATTTAGCTGGCTATAGAAATCATCAGGTGTACATCACAAACTCAAAGCATGTTCCTTTAAACAGAGAAGCAGTTAGAGATGCTATGCCTGTGTTGATGGAATTATTAGTCCAAGAAAGCGAAGCATCAGTAAAAGCTGTATTAGGTCATTTTATTTTTGTATTTATTCATCCTTATATGGATGGGAATGGTAGAATGGGAAGATTCATCATGAATTTAATGCTTGCGTCAGGAGGTTATCCATGGACTGTGATTCCGGTACAACAAAGAAATGAGTATATGAAATCATTAGAAGAAGCTAGTGTGGACTTAAATATTTTGCCTTTTGTTGAATTTGTAAGTCATTTGGTTAATGAAGGCATGAAAGGAAAACCGGTTGCTAACATTTAATTTTTAAAATAGGCATGACTAATTGGAGAAGTTTATCCTCACCCGCTCCCTCAACTACCAATGGTACGTATTCCCCGATTTGGATAATTTCAAAATGGCTACGATTTCCTGAATTTTAATGGTTCCTTCTCTGTAGTGTATCGATTCTGATTTCCCTTTTCACGACATTTTTTGTAACATTAATTTGATTTGCGACATTTTTTGCGACATTTTTTCGGTAGGTTCAAATTACTCGCTTTTTTACATACTAATGGTACTTTCAAAGTAATAGATAATATTTATCATGTATTTTGTAAGCCGTACTTACAAAATACATGATTTTTGTAAGTGACAAACTAAAAATGGGATATATGTAAGTAATGCCCTGGAAGATATTTTTAGATAGGCTATGGGCAGGAGAAATATTGTAGTAACTGGCAAATCGAAAATCTTAAAAATAATTTTAGCCTTTCCTCTGTTCCCCAAACAACGTAATCACCCCAATCAAACCTATCACTGCAACCAATCCTCCCAAAATCATCCCCATCCACCACTTGTTTTCATTTTTCTTCAACGGCATCTCCGGCCGGTCTACTACCTGAACAGTAGGGGTTTCTTGTATGAGGGAGGTTTTACTGATTTCCAAATTCTTTACTATTTCTGCAAACACAGTACTCTGTAAATATTTATTGCGGGTACTGATTTCTGCGTCTACCTGTGGGGAGGCATAGGCAGGATTGGCATCCAGCAATCTTTGTGTGGCAGCGGCTGTTGAGTAGGTTTTATTGTCCAGCACAATCCCTAAACTATCCGCCCGCTTCTGCAGCCTTTCTATATTGGCAGTTAGCCGGCGGGTTTTGGTATTGATGTAAAAATCGGTAGTTACTTTTAACAGGCGCTCGCAAATTTGCTGACTAAACCATTCATCACGCGTAGTTGCTTGCAACTGGAAAAAGCCTAATTTTTTTTCTGTTTTTACAATCGTCATTTCCTTTTCTAACAGCCGCTCAATTATGGTTTGTAACAAACTATCGGTTAACCGATTGGTTATTTCTTTTTCGGGAGTAAAATGAATTTCGGTTCCTACTTCCTTGGAAGACTTCCATTTCTCTTTCAAGCCATATACCTGCGCATAACGATCTGCCAGCGACTCCTGATTGTTTACTGCGGGTGTTAGCAAGGCTTTTTTCAACAGACTCCGACTTTTCAACAGTTCCAGCACATTATCTCCGGCTAATACGCCACTGCCCCCTCCCGTAAGAGAGCCTACGTCAAAGCCAAATTGTCCGGCCAGCGCTGAGGCAATGGATCCTCCCGAACTCTTTGATTCCTCCACCACAAAAACTAATTTGGCGGTGTAGGTGGTTTTTTTAATCAGCGCATAGCCCGTCCCTAACAGGGCACCCAATGCAAACGCAAGCGCTAACCACTTTCTTCTGCTCAAGGCATATAAAAAGCGTTGCCACAGATCTTGCAACAGGTTGATAAATGAAAAGCTGCGCTCTTCCTGATTAAAATCGTTTTCCTGTATGGGCGGGTTACCTGCCATAGGGTGGGGGTTGTAAAAAATTTATTTTTGTAAAACCGCAATCAAACTAAGTATGGTAGCCAAAGAACCCACTAATGTGGATATCTCAATCACACTTAGTCCTCTGCCTGCGGTTTCGGTTTTTTCCGGTACAATAATTTTACTACCGGGGGTTACTTTTGGATAGCGACGGAAAAACAGAAAATGATGAATTTTTCGGTTGATACCATTGCTGTATTGGATATATGATTTTTTCAAATTGCCCTTATCCGTTATGCCTCCAGCATCGGAGATATAAGATAAAAATCGCTGCGAATCGTGCCGAAGTATCTGGGGATTAAATACGGCTCCCTGCACTTCTACAAAACTTTGTTTTTTGGGAACATAGATACTATCATCTGGTTGCAGCAGAAACTTCTCTCCGCCAGCAGCCGGATTTTCTGATAACACATCGGTACCTACCCGCAGTCCTCTTCTAAACACCTGCACATCCGCCATGGCAGCAAAAGGAGATATTCCGCCCGATCTTTGTAATACTTCCTGTATGGTTTCATTTCTCTTCTCTAAGGCATAATCTCCCGCATACAACACTTCGCCCCGCACTTTCACTTTTCCCAGATTCCGGTAATTTAATAACTGCGGAACAAATACATAGTCTAGTGGTGCCAACTGCGTTTTATTGCTGCGTGAAACGTTTGCTGTATCGTATTCAACGGTTAGTACCTGAATCAATGAATTGGCCAGGGTATCTGACCGGTTATTTTGTAAACGGGAAATTTCTATTTTATGGGTGGCTGCATCGTAAGTAAATCCACCGGCTATTAAAATGGCATCTTCTAAGGTTAAGCCTTCTTTATAGGGAATGGTGATGGGTTGATTTACATTTCCTGCAATTACAACCGATGGAATATCCCGTAAGCTGTCTTTCGATAAAATGGTTAGGGAATCTTCCTTTACCAACAAAATATCATCCTGTTTTCCATTCAGCAAATCCTGCACATGAAAGGAAATAATTTTTCCTTCTGTACCCGGTTGCTTTCTGGTAAGATATCCTCTTTGTAACAATGCATCGGGTCTCAACCCTTCTGCCTGTTTAATCAGTTGGCCTGCGGTTAATTGATCAGTCAGTTCATAGGTGCCCGGACGCAGTACTGCACCGCTTACTATTACCCGATTGGAATAAGTGGAAAGTATTTTCCCTATCTCTACCTGATCTCCGTTTCTGGGAATAAAATAGGCATAATCTGCTGCATTCACATCCCGAACTTTTCGCTCTTTCTCTCCAAGCTGTATTACTTTGGCTGATCCCTGCACCGCACCCGATTCAAATCCTCCTGCCCACTGAATTACATCCTGCAGGGTTTCTTTATCCTGCAGTTCGTAAATCATCGGGCGTTTAACCTGGCCCATTACCGATACCCGCTTATTGTAAACGGGAATATGAATTACATCTTGGTCTTGCAGTTTTACCTCGCCATTCAGTAAGCCCTTTTGCATAAAGGCATAGAGGTCGATGGTTTCAATTACCTGATTATTTCTGATTAATTGAATCTTGCGCAATGAACCATTTTCGGATGGTCCGTTTGCTTTATACAGCACATTAAAAAAACTGGCTAGCGAGGAAACCTGATAGGTACCTGGAATCTCCGCTTCGCCAACCACCGTTACGCGAATGGTTTTAAAGTTGGTAACGGTTACCATTACCTGGGTTTTTCCAGAGCTGATGGCCGGATAGGCAACTTTCATTTTAGATTTAATCAGTCTTGTTGCCTCTTCTAAGGTTAACCCACTTACAGTTAAAGAGCCTGCATAGGGGAGGATAATCTTTCCGTTGGCATTTACTGTGGCATCTACACTTGCCTCATTAAAGCCTGTATAGTTGATAGCGATTTCATCATCCGGGCCCAAGCGATAATTTTGGGGGGTGGTGATGCGCATATTCGGCTCGAAACTGATAGCGGCATTATTGAAAAAATCGAAGCCATAGTATTGACTCTTTCTTTTTATTGCCGGAAGTTCTTTCACCCAGGAACTATCTTTTAAAAAATTGGCGGTATCTCTAATGAGGGATTGGTTGCTACCCGACTTAGACTTGCTTTGCATCATCAACAGCCGCTTCTTAAGCGAGTTCACTTCGGTAGCGGGCATACCTCGCTTTACGAGCAAACTCATGGCGTCTGCCTCCGACAACCCACTTCTTTGTGCTTGTTGCCAGATTTGTAAAATCTGTTGGTCGTTCAACTGATCTACCCGGGCACTGGATAAGTTGGTAGCATTAATTTGCTGAGCCGCCCCATTTACAATAAAGGTGCTCGTAAACAGCGCAATCAATAAAATATTAAATAAACTCCTAATTTGTAATTTCATTGCAGGAAATTGGTAGGTACAAATATCCACATTTTTCCCTATAAAATGGGGAAATCTATCTTTTTACGCCTATAAACCGAAGGTAAAGCCAATACTGGCCATTTGAGTGGTAGTCCAAGTTGCAGCAGGTAGCGTTTGCTGGCGGGTTTGGGAGTACCAACCTGTCAATTGCAGGTTATTAATCAGCTCGTAAGAACAGCGGAAGGTGATTTCTTTTCTATTAAACAGCGGGTCGAACAAAAAACCAGGCTGGGGTTGCTGAAAATACTGCTGTTCTACCGTTCCCGCACCCCCTTTTCTGATAGATTGGTAACTAAGCAAACATTTTAAACGAGGAATAGGGGTATAGCGGAGAGAAGCAAATACCCGGTCGAAATTATTCCCCATCCAATCACCCAGACTATTCTGAAAGCTGGTATACTCTTGGGCCGGAATGAGGTTATTATAAA